>DASUUK010000115.1 GCA_036374135.1 Euzebyales bacterium | reverse complement strand
TCCCAGCCGCTGGCCAGGTTCGCGTCGGTGGCACCTGACGGGCAGCCAGATGTGACCCCGGTTGCCTATGAGTTCGACGGTACCCACTTCTGGATCGGTGGCGGACGAACCGTCCTCACCACACGCAAGATCCAGAATGTGGAGTACGGCCACGACACCGTCGCGCTCGTCGTTGACGACTTGGTGTCGTTCGACCCGTTCATCGCACGAGGCATAAGGGTCTACGGCACTGCCGAGAAACCAATCGCACGTGCCGGGATGGTCGGGCCCGGCCACTACATGCGCATCACTCCGACCGTGTCATGGAGTTGGAACATGGAAGGCGATCCTGTCGGTGAAGCTTGGTACCCGTCGCGCAAGGTTCTTCATAACGCTGGCCTGAGCTGACCGGCAGTGCCAGACCGGTTCGCCGATGCATCACGACGTTGCCCGAACGAGCGCCTGGTCCGAGCGCGCCTCGACCGCGGGCTTGGTCACGACGCACCGTGCACCACGCCACGGCGGCGCTCATCGGCACGTCACGCAGGACCGCGATCGCCTTGGCCGGTCAGCACGTTGTGGATCATGGGTACCGTCACCGCCCCTTCGCCAGCGGCGGCGGCGACGCGCTTCACCGATCCTCTGCGCACGTCGCCGGCGGCGAACACGCCCGGCATGCTGGTCTCGAACGCGGCCGGCGGACGTGCCAACGGCCATCGCGTAGGTGAGACCTCGGCACCCGTACGCACGAACCCACGGTCGTCGCGTTCGATGTCGTCGGGCAGCCAGTCGGTGCGTGGCTCGGCGCCGATGAGGATGAACAACCCTGCAGCAGGGACGTCGCGGAGCTCACCGGTCACGTTGTCACGCAACGTCAACTGCTCGAGGTGCCCGTCGCCACGACCGCCGACGACCTCCGACCGCACCAGCACCTCGATGCGGTCGTGCGCGGCGACCTCACGCACGAGGTAGGCCGACATCGAGCGGTCGAGGTCGGGTGCACGCACGACCATGGTCACGCGGGCCGCGTACCTGGCGAGATGCAACGCTGCCTGGCCCGCCGAGTTGCCGGCGCCGACGACGAAGGCGTCCAGCCCCATGAGCGCCGGTGCCTCGCCCACGGCCGCGCCGTAGAACACGCCCGCGCCGACCAGTGCCTCGAGCGCCGTGACCCCGAGCCTGCGGTAGGACACACCGCAGGCCAGCAGCACCGATCGCGCAGCCGCGTTGACACCGCTGGACAACCGCACACTCAGGCCATCTGCACGCCGCAGCGCCACCACCGAACGCATCAGGTGGAACGACGCGCCGAACCGGATCGCCTGCCGCGCGCCATGGCCGGCGAGACGACGGCCTGTGACACCGCGAGGGAAGCCGAGATAGTTGCGGATCATCGAACTCGTGCCGGCCTGCCCGCCGATCGCTTCCTGCTCAACGACCAGGGTACGCAAGCCCTCGGATGCGGCATACACGGCCGCGCCCAACCCGGCCGGTCCCGCACCGACGATCACCAGGTCGTAGCCGTCCTCGCTCACGGCACCGGCGGCCCCCAGCTGGTCGACCACTTCCACAAGCGACGGGTCGCTCAACGGTGGCCCGTCGAGCACCTCCACGACGGGGAGCGTCGCGTCCGGCCCTGCGCGCGCGAGGATCCGCTGCCCCTCACCGGACTCCGGCCCATAGACACCGGTCGGAACCTCGTGCCGGCGCAGCAGGTCGACCATCTCCCGTTCAGCCGGCGTCCGGTCGGATCCGACGATCTTCACGGCGTCGACCACCGGCCGTGTGAGCCACGCCCAGTCGGACAGGTACTCAGTCAGCGCGCCGAAGAAGTCCTCGTCGCGTGGTCCGGTCGGCTTCGCCATCGCGCTGTCGATCCGCCCGAGCGCCATGGCACGCATGACGTCGCTCCCAGCGGTGCCCGCGCCGCGGTCATGCAGCAGGATCCGCGATGCGGTGGGCACAAGCTCCCTGACCCGCCCGAGAAATCCGATGCTCTCGGCCGATCCCAGGTCGGCGTCGGCGAGGACCATCGCCACGGGAGCCATCGAGGGATCGACCGCCTGCAGCCGCTGGCGGGCCGCCGCAGCCGACGCGTACGCCTCGATCGCGTAGTCACGAGCGAAGCGACTCGCGAGTTCGTCGGTCATGTACCGGCGCGTGCCGGTGTCTTCGATGACCAACAGCAGGGCTGGGTTCATCCGACCCCGACACCCACAACAGCCTCATCGACGAAGCACCACGCCCAATCGGCTCCGGGCTCCGCCGAACGGGCGATCGGGTGTCCCACCCCGTCCGCGTGGCGATGGGCGTGGCGGTTCTTGGACGAGTCGCAGCAGCCGACCTCACCGCATGTCAAGCACATCCGCAGATGCACCCACGTGTCACCGAGAGCGAGGCACGGCGCGCAGCCGTCGGATCGAGGCGTGACCTCGCGAACCGCACTGACGTGGGCGCAGACCGGCGCGCGACCTGCAAGCCGCTGCAGCGCCCATTTTGCGTTGGACAGCAACCCCATGTGGTCCCGACCAGTGTCGCTTCGGCCCTCATCGTATCGCCGCCACCGGACGCCGCTCATGACCACCACGGTCTCCACCCACAGTCGAGGGTGGGGCCCCGCATTCGGGTTGCTCGGCGGGTGCGCCACCGGTCCGTCGGTCGCGTCGGTCGCGTCGGTCAGCGTGGTCGCGTCGTCGCCGGTGCGCCGGAGCGGGACGGTCGGGCGCGTCAGGGTTTGCCCACCGATGGACGTGATGACTGGCGGGTTCACCGTTACGAGGGAGCGGCGACTTCTATAGGTTGCGCTTCATACGTCACGTCGCCGCACCAGCGACGGGGAGCCATGGACACCATCGCGCGACCGGTTCGGCTTTCGCTGATGTCGGGCCGCGCTCGTCGTCATGGCGACCTCGCGCTGATCATCGTCCTGCGCTGTGCGGCCAGTGCCGTGGAATCGTGGAGCAGCACGGACGATTGCGGTTGGTCCTGCCACGGTCTCCCGCCGACGTATCGGCGGATGCGACGGTCAGCACAGTCGGCGGTCGGCTCGGCCGCGTCCGGCGGTGGCGCTCGTCACGACCGGGGTTGCGGCGATCCCGTTGGTGCTCGTCACGCCGTGGCGCCCTGCCGTGTCCGACGAACGAACCGAGGAGGCAGTCATGCGTGACCCCGACCTTCCCGTCCGCGCACGCGGAGGCCGCCCGTCCGTGGAGGTGCTCGGCACCATCAGCCTGGTCTGCACGGGATGGTTCCTTGCCAGTGTCGTCCTCCTGCATCTGATCAACCCGGCGTTGGACCCCGTCGACCACCAGATCAGCGAGTACGCGCTGGGACCGTCGGGGTGGCTGATGACGGTCGCGTTCCTGGTCGTCGGCGCCGGGATGGTGGCGGTGGGCCTCGGGTTGCGTCGATCGCTGGCACCGGGCCCGCGCGTGTGGGCGGCGTGGCTGATCGCGGTGACCGGCGTGTTCTTCGTCGGCGTCGCCGTGTTCCCAACGGACGCCCAACTTGCAGACGGCACGACCGCCACCACCTTCTCGGGTCAGATGCACACCTTGGCCGGCACCATCGGTCCCCTCTTTCTGGTCGTGGGCGCGTTCATCCTGCGCGGCGTGTTCGCACGCGATCGCAGATGGCATCCGCTGGCCCGGGTGACAGGCTGGTTCGCCGTGGCGATCACGCTGTGGTACCTGATCAGTGGCACGGTTGTCGTTGCGTTCGGGCCGGGCAGTTACACCGGCGTCGTGCAGCGGCTGTTCTGGCTCGTACTGCTCGGCTGGCTCGCCCTGATCGGCGGGTGGCTGCGGCGTCTGGGGGCTGCGCCGACTGCTGCACCGGTGGCACCGGCGATGAGAGGGGCGGCAGGATGACCGCCCAACACGCCGTGGCGACCGACGCCGCGACTGGGCAGCGGCAGGTCCTGGGGATCAGCGAGCTCCGGTCACATCCCGCGCGCATGCTCGTGGTCTTCGGCGCGCCGACCGCGTTCCTGGTCACGGGACTGCTGCATGTCGTGGCCGCCGGCGACGCCAACCTGTACACGGCGGTCGGCGACCGGGCGCCGCTGTGGATCGGCGTGCACACCGTCCAGCTGCTGCTGATCCTGCTGATGGCTGTCGCGATCTACTGGCTCACCGAGGGACTCACCGGCCCCGCGGCACAGAACAGCCGCGTCGCGCTGCTGTTCTACCTGGTGTTCTACAGCGCGTTCGACTCGATCGTCGGTCTCAGCAACGGGCTCGTCGCGCAGTACGGACGCGGACTGTCGGCCGCTGAGCAGGCCGTGCTGACAGGTGTCAGCGACGCGTTGTCCGGCGGTGGGCTCGACCAACCCGTGCCCTTCACCATCGCGCTCATCGCCGGCGCGTCCTGGCTGGTTGCCGTGACCGCCGCAGCCGCGGCGCTGCACCAGGCCGGCGCGCCACCGTCGGCGACGATCCCACTGGCCCTCGCCGGCGTCATCGGCGCCGTCGACCACGCGCTGCCCTTCGGGACCATCGCGATGGCGCTGTTCCTCACCGCCGCCTACGTGCTCAGCCGTCCACGAACGACGCGCTAGCAAGTCGCGGTGCGCCTGCTGCCGTCGTCCGCCGCGTCATCAGCGCAGACGTCGCCCGCGGCGCTGACGTCGGCATGTCCTCATACGGCCGCCCACGGTACCAACGGTCGACGACGCGCCCCGCACCGGCCATCCGCCCACGCGCAACCCGCAGCGCGCAGCCATCGACCAAGGCCGAAGAAGAGGGTCCTCTGCACTTCCGTGGCCGACGACCTGTTCACGGCCGCGGCCAGACAACACGCCAGCGCCGAGGCACCATGACCACGTCGGCCACATCGGGAACAGTCAGCGATGCACCGGCAGCACAGCCACCACCGACCGCCCGCGACGACCTCACCGGCCCGCTGCGGCCGGTCCGGGCCAGGGGTCACCCGTGGACCGCATCGCCCTCATCGCCGACACCAACAACACCCGGGCAGCGCAAGCCGCCGCGGACCTGACCGACCGTTACCCCTTCGCGCCCGAGCCCGCCGCCGACGTCGGCGTGGTCGTCGGGGGCGACGGGTTCATGCTGCGCACCCTGCACCGCCTACTCGACGACCAGCGCAGACTGCCGTTGTACGGTTTGAACTGCGGAACCGTCGGGTTCCTGCTCAACCGCTACCTGCCCGAGCACCTCCCAGAACGCATCCGCGACGCCCGGCCCACCAGCCTGCACCCCATCCAGTTGCACGCCATACACGGCCGCGGGCAGCGCACCACGCGACTGGCCATCAACGAGGTCTCACTGTTCCGCGCGTCGGCACAGACCGCGCGGATCCGTGTGACCGTCGACGGCGACGTCCAGATGGACGAACTCCACGGCGACGGGCTGATCATCGCCACCGGCGCCGGCAGCACCGCCTACAACCGCTCCGCCGGCGGACCAATCCTCCCGCTGACCGCACGACTGCTGGCCGTCACACCGGTCGCCGCGTTCCGACCCCGCAGCTGGCGTGGCGCGCTGCTGTCCAGCGACGCCGAGATCACCCTCGAGATCCTCGACAGCGACAAACGCCCCGTCAACGCCGCCGCCGACCACCACGAGGTGACCAACGTCCGTAAGGTCATCGTCACGCAACGACCCGACCGACCGATGACCCTGCTGTTCGACCGCAACCACACACTGGAAAGCCGCATCCTCGCCGAACAGTTCCGCTGACACCGGATCACCGCACGCTGCCGATCGACGTGCCCAGCAGCGGGCCATCGCTCGCATCAAACATCGGCACGGGTGAACGCAGCTGACCGCGAAGGGCAGGATGTGGGATCACCGCGTAACCGTCGGGAAGGCCACGCGCCGAGAGCGGAAGACGATCGCGCGGGGTAGGTGAACAGCCGGCGGGGACTTCCCACCCCTGCACTCTGTGTTCATGATTGGCCAGGACCACTTCGACCGCCTCCTGGACCGCTTCACCGCCGACGGCACGACATGGTGGGCCGACCGCTACGTCATCCCCGGATGACAACCCGACGCCCCAAAGGGCAGCGATCGACCAGCAGACGAAGCGGTCACAGCGGCGGGGCTCCGGGTGGTGCGGAACCGGGTGAGTCCCGCTGCGGTTCTGCAGCCATCTGTTGTGCGGGCTTCGGGGCGAAGCCATGCGTCGACGAAGTCACCTTGACACGTTGACGACAAGTGGCGACCGCCGCAGGATGCGTTGAACATCGAGGGAGCGCTCGACGAGCCACGGGACTGGATGGACGGCGTGGTAGCGCAATCGCACCGAGGCGGCTCGCTCGGTGACGTGATGGCAGCCCGCCGGTCGCGCCGATTCGTGGGTCGCGACGCCGAGATGGAGTTGGTGCGGGCAGCGTTGGCGGCGCACCAACTTCCCTTCGCGGTGCTCTACGTCCACGGTCCCGGAGGCATCGGCAAGACCAGCCTGCTCACGATGCTGGCGGCGACCGCCGAGAGCGCCCGTGCCACCGTCGTCTACATCGACGGACGCGATATCGTTGCACAGCCGGCCGCCGTGCTGGCCGTGCTGCGCGGATCCGCGGACCTCACGGTCAGCGACGGCGCCGGTCCGATCACCGCGGCGTCAGGCCGTCGGATCGTCGTGCTGATCGACTCGTATGAGCGGCTGGCAGCACTCGACGCCTGGGTGCGCGATGACCTGTTGCCGCGGCTGCCGTCGGACGCACTCATCATCATCGGGGACCGATCGCCTCCTGATCCCGCGTGGCGCGTCGATCCCGCATGGCGCGACCTGCTGCGTGTCATCTCGCTACGCAACCTGCACCCCCACGCCTGCCACCGGTACCTGGAGATGAGCGGCATTGCCCCCGAGCTGCACGCGCCGCTGGTCCAGGCGTCGCACGGCCATCCGCTCGGGTTGTCGCTGTTGACCGACGTTGTCGCCCGTGGCGGCGATGTCACGGTCGATCCGTTGACGCCTGATCTCGTCGCGACGGTGCTGGAACGCTTTGTTGACGCCGTCCCGAGCGGCGTGCACCGGCAGGCGCTTGAGGTGTGTGCGTTGGCGCGGGTCACGACCGAGTCGCTGTTGCGCGACGCGCTCGACGTCTCCGACGCGTTCGAGATCTTCCGGTGGCTTCGGGACCTGTCGTTCGTGGACGTCGGCCCGGCTGGGTTGTTCCCGCACGACCTCGCACGCGACGCGCTCGACGCTGACCTGCGCTGGCGGGATCCCGACGCGTACACGGTGGTGTTCCGCCGCGTCCGAGACCACATCGTGCACCGGCTGCGGTCGACCTTCGGTGTCGACAGGCGGCGCGCGATCTTCGATCTCAAGTTCGTGTTCCGCAACCTACCGAGCGTGCTGTCGCCGGTTGATTGGGATGTTTGGGGCCAGCGCCACCCGGAGCCGGCCCACGCTGACGACCGCGACGCCGTGTTGGAGCTGGTCCGCCATGCCGAGGGCGACGTGTCCGCCGCGATCGCCGGGCGCTGGTGGGAATGCGAACACACCGCGTTCTTCGTCGTGCGCGGTGACCACGGCGACGTCCGGGGGGTCATCACGCTGCTCGACCTCACCGCGGCGTCCGACGCCGACCGCGCCGCGGATCCCGGTGCACAGGCGGCATGGGCCCACGCCCACCGCCAGGCACCGCCACGACCCGGCGAGATCGTGACCCAGACACGCTTCACGGTCGACCGTGACGCCTACCAGGGGCCGTCGCCCACGCTCAACGCCGTACCGATCCTCACGCTCCAGCGGTACCTGGACATGCCGAACCTGGCGTGGGACTACCTGGCACTGTTCGAGCCCGAGCCGTGGAACGACTACTTCGCGCTGGCCGACCTGCCGCGCGCGCACGGCGCGGACTTCACGGTCGGCGGCCGACGGTACGGCCTGTTCGCCCACGACTTCCGCCGCGTTCCCGTCCATGACCTCCTGACGCTGTGGACCGAACGAGCGCTCGCGCAGGAACCCACGGCGCTTGAACCTGCGGCACCGGCTGTGCTGGTGATGTCACAGCCCGAGTTCACCGCCGCCGTCCGCCAGGCGCTGCGGGACCTTCACTGTCCTGACCTGCTGGCCCGCAACCCGCTGCTGCGCACTCGTCTGCTCCGTGCCCACGCCGGCACCGACGAGCCCGACGCCACGGCGTTGCGGGAGCTGCTCGATATGGCCGTCGACACCCTGCGGCAGCATCCGCGCGACGACAAGCGCCTACGCGCGATCGACCGCACCTACCTGCGGCCGGCTGGAACGCAGGAGTCCGCAGCGGCGCTGCTCGGGCTGGCGTTCAGCACCTACCGCCGCCACCTCACCCAGGGCGTCGACCGGATCGTGGCATGGCTGTGGGACCGCGAAATCTACGGCGTCGCGTAGCAGCACCGCCCGCACGTGGACTGCGGGGCGCACAATCCGCGCCGGACCCACCAGCGGTCTGCCGTTCTTTCTGAGCTGAGCAGTACTGGACAGCGAGTGGTCTGGCAACCGAGCAGCCCGCCGCCGCACTGTCTCCTCTGACGACAGAGGAGACGCTCATGCACCCCGACCGCTACGACCACGCGTTGGTGCTCGGTGGCGGCATCGCCGGTCTGCTGGCCGCGCGTGTACTCGCCGACGTGTTCGCCGACGTCACGGTCGTGGACCGAGACGCCCCGCCCGATGCGCCAGCCAACCGCCGCGGCATCGGGCAGGGACGGCACGCGCACGCACTGCTGGCCCGCGGTCAGCAGGCGCTCGAGGAGCTGTTCCCCGGCATCACCGCGCAGCTGGCAGCCGCGGGGGCGCCGACCGGCGACGTGCTCGGCGACACCCGCATGCACCTCAACGGTCATCGGCTGCGCCGGACCACCAGCGGCCTGCTGGCCGTCAGCGCCAGCCGGGCACTGCTCGAACACCACGTCCGACACCGCGTCGCAGTGCTCGACCGTCTGACGTTCGCCCCGCCGGCCGACGTGACCGGTCTGGTCGCCGAGGGCCAGCGTGTGACTGGCGCACGCCTGCTGCGACGCGCCGACCACAGCGCGGAGGAGATCGTCCTTGCCGACCTCGTGGTCGACGCCACCGGCCGCGGTTCGCGGGCGCCCAAGTGGCTCGCCGCGCTCGGTTGTCCCACGCCCGATGAAGAACGCATCCGCATGGACCTTGGCTACGCCACGCGCCGCTACCGAGCGCGACCCAACGACCTCGGCGGTGATCTGGCCAGCATTCACGGCCCGACGCCGACCCACCCGCGCGGCGGTGTGCTCGCCCGCATCGAGCACGATCAGTGGCTGCTGACGTTGGCGGGGATGATCGGTGACCACCCGCCCACCGACCCCGAGGGCTACCTCGCATTCGCCCGATCGCTGCCCTTCGACGACATCGCGCGCACGATCGCCGACGCCGAACCCCTCGACGACCCAGTGCCCTACCGCTTCACAGCCAGCGTGCGCCACCACTACGAACGACTCGATCCGGCACCCATCGGGTTCGTGCCGCTCGGAGACAGCGTCGCCAGCTTCAACCCCATCTACGGTCAGGGCATGACCGTCGCGGCACTTCAGGCGCTCGCGTTACGCGACCACCTGGCACGACCCAGCCGCCGGCAGGAGCGGAGCCTGCCTACCGCCATCGTCCGCGCCACCGGCATCCCGTGGGACATGGCCGCCGGCGCCGACCTCGCCTTCCCACAGGTTGACGGGCAGCGACACATCAAGCACCGCGTCGCCGAGGGCTACATCCGACGACTGCATGCCGCCGCCGCCCACGACGCCGACCTCGCCCGTGCCTTCGTGCGTGTCTCGGGACTCGTCGAGAGCCCCACCGCCCTGTTCCACCCCCGTATCGTCGCCCACGTGCTGCGACGACGTGCCATGTCACAACCTCAGGCGCCGCCACACGAACCGGCCGGTGCACCAGCGACCAACACTGCAGCCGACCCGAACGCGCTTCGACGACGCGTACGCCACGTGATCACCGACCTCGAGCCAGCGAACCTCACCCATGAGCCAAGGCTTGAAGGAGGCAGCGATTCGCTTGGCCGCTAGTCATCCAGGCTGCCCATGGTCAGGTTGACGGTTGTTCCCGTCATCCCGCTCGCCTTGTCGGATGCCATGAAGACCGCCATGTTCGCCATCTCCTCGAGCGTCATGAGGCGTCGCGCGTGGGTCCTGCTCGCGAGGAACTCTTGCCACTGCTCCCAGGTCATGCCCGCCCTGGCGCGAGGCTCGAAGGCTTCCTTGATCGTGCGTGTCTCCGGCATGCCCTGCGGGCGCAGACCGACCACGCGAATGCCCTGAGGTGCGAGCTCGGCGGAGAGCCCTCGGGTGAGTGCCTCCTTGGCGGCCTGCGCCGGACCGTACCCTCCCACCAATGGGATGCCCGTCCGCGAGTGCAGTGCGGTGACGGTCATGATCACCCCCGATCGGTTCGCGATCATGCGCCGGGCCGCCAGGCGCGCGGTCAGGAAGTAGGACGTGACGTAGGTCGTGATCGGCAGGGAGAACTGCTCGACATCCAGCTCGGTCAGCGGCACACCCAGGATCGTCGTGTTCGGGATGCCGACCGCGTTGAACGAGATGTCGACGCGGCCCGCCGTATCGATTACGGACTTGAGATGCTTGTCGACAGCCTGCTCGTCGAGCGCGTCGACGTCCGCCGCCTCGGCCGATCCGCCGGCGGAAACGACGTCCGTGGCAACAACTGCGACGGGCGCCAGGTGGCGGCCTGTGAGAAAGAGCTTGGCACCCTCGCGCGCGAAGGCGCGTGCGACAGCGCCGCCGATCGCGCGGTGGCGGCCCATCCGGGGTGTAAATGGACGACGGGCGTAGGTTCCTGAGAGAGCGCCAACTCACTCTGGAAGGACTACGCCCGTGCCGTCACGAGTATCACCCACCGACCGCATCCGCGCCGACATCGACGCCCTGTTCA
>DASUUK010000114.1 GCA_036374135.1 Euzebyales bacterium | reverse complement strand
TCGCACCGATCACCACGCCGGTGCGGGTGGGGCTGCTGCTGGTGATCGGCCTCGCCGCGGTGGCACGTGACCTCGAGTGGATATCCGTGCGGCTGCCCCAGGCGGCCCGCCAGATCCCACGGGAGGTCCTGCAGGACGGCCCGGTCCGCGGTGCCTGGCAGTTCGGGTTCGCGCTCGGCACTTGCGTACGGACCTTCATGACCGGCTCGGCCCCCTACGTGGTCGGGGCCGCGATCATCCTGCTGCGCCCCCGTCCCGTCGAGGTGGCCATCGCCGCCGCCGGTGTGGCGCTTGGCCGCACGCTGCCGGTGATCCAGGCCATCGGCGCCGACCGGGAGCGGATGTTCACCGACATGACCATGGCGCAGCGCCACCTGACCGTCGTCACGGCCGTCCTCACCCTGTGCTGCTTCGTGGCACTGGCCGCCGCGGCAGCCGTCTGACGCCCGTCGATCACTGGCCCCCGCGGCCGCGGCCGGGCGTGTCCCGCGCGCGCAGGGCGGACTGTCGTGCGCCGCGGCCCGCGCCACCTCGATCCGCCTCACGAGTTACCCAATTCCGGGGATGGGCCGGCGCCGGCCGCCCGATACCGTGCCCTTGTGTCGGACGTAACGGGGAGGACGGTCAACGGTGGGACGCGGCGACGGCGACAAGACGCGGCTCCTCGCGACCGCCGGTGTCATCGTCCGGATCCTGCTGATCCTCGCCCTCATCGCCGTCGTCGTCCCGATGGTCACCGGCGAGACGGGCGTCCTGGACCGCCTGCTGCGCAGGGACACGTCGGCCAACCCGTGGGCGGAGGCCAGCGTGGTGTTCGCCCGCGACGGCGCCACCGGCGCGCAGCGTCGCGAGCTGCGGTCGCATCTGCAGGCGCACCTGGCGCATCACGCGACTCTGAGCGTCCGCTTCATGCGCGCCACCGTGTCCGGCGACCCCGAGTTCGTCGAGACCGCCAACGCGGTGCTGGTGCGCAACACCGAGGACCTGCGCACGACGTTGCAGCCGGCGATCGGCGAGCAGCTGGCGGGCCGCTTCGCGGCGCTGTGGGAGCAGCAGACGGGGCACCTGTTCAGCTACGCGGCGGCGGTCCGCGACGGCGACGACGCGGCCCTCGACGAGGCGCGCCACAGGCTCACCGAGTCGGTGGCGTCGCAGTCGGCCCTGCTCGACGACGCGACCGGCGGCCGCCTGGGCATCGACCTCGCCGCCGCGAAGCTGCAGATGCAGGTCGATCTGCTGCTGTTCCAGATCGACGCGTACGGGGAGCACGACTTCGCACAGGCGTACGAGCTGGAGCGCGAGGCGTTCGCCAACATGTACCCGCTGGGTGCGGCGATCGCCGCCGCGGCCGCCGGCAAGGACCCGCGCCACCTCTCGACCACGCCCCGCGAGGAGATCGCGTCGTCGGTGGCGCTGCTGCTCGACGAGCACGTCGAACTGTCGATCGACGTCATCCGTGCCGGCGCCAACGGCTCTCCGGAGTTCGGCGCCGCCGCCGCGGCGCTGGACGACAACACGACCGAGGTCACGCGGGCCATGCGGACGCTGCTCGGCCCGCAGCGGGCGGCGCGCTTCAACGGCCGCTGGGTCCGCCACATCGATCTGCTGATGCAGTACACCGTGGCCGTCGCCGAGGACGACGTCGCCGAGCGCACCCGGCTCCAGCGCAAGCTCGACGCCACGATGCGCAGCTTCGGTCCCGCGTTGGCGCGTGCCACGAACGGCCGCGTGGCGCCCCGTATGATGCGCACGGCCATGACGACCCACCAGTACCAGATGCTCGACCAGATCTCGGCCTTCGTCACCACCGACTACGAGCGCGCCCACGAGACCGCCTACGACGCCTACGTCCACATGAACGGTGCGGCGACGCGGCTCGGGCGGTCGCTGGGCGCGGCGGTCCGCGACGGCCTCCCCCGCGGCGGTGCCGCGACCGGCGGCGGCGGGATGGCGTCCGACTCGTCATGAGGCCCGGCCTCGGGGCAACCCGCCGGTTCGCCGCACTGGCCGTCCTGGTCGTCCTGCTGAGCGGCTGCGCCCAACTGGGCAGGGTCCCGGAGGCGACGTTCGACAGGACGGTCAGCTACTTCGACAGTTGGGCCGAGGCGCGGGAGGAGCCCGATCCGGCGGTACGCGTCGCAGCGGACCTGCGCGACTACGCACCGGATGGCTCGCAGGCGCGGACGGCCCCGGTGCGTGTGCGGCTGCCGAGCGTGGGGATCGCCAGCGACCTGGAACGGCTGGACCTCGCCGACGACGGCGCGATCCAGACACCGCGGGACTGGCAGCGGGCGGGCTGGTACCGCGGCGGTCCTCGACCGGGCGAGCTCGGGGCGGCCGTCATCCTGGGTCACGTCGACTCGAAGACCGGGCCCGCCGTGTTCCACCGCCTGAGCCGGCTGCGGCCCGGCGACGAGATCCTCGTCAGGCGCGCCGACAGATCGGTGGCGGTCTTCACCGTCGACCGCCTCGAACAGCACCGCAAGACGCGCTTCCCCACCGACGACGTGTACTTTCCCACACCCGAGCCGACGCTGCGCCTGGTCACCTGCGGAGGTGCGTTCGACCGCGAGGCGGGCAGCTACACCGACAACCTGGTGGTGTTCGCGACACTGGACGTCATACGGTCCTGATCACACGCGCTTGTTGCGCAGTGCCATCACCGCCAGGCGCCACAGGAAGCGCCGATAGATGCGGGGACTCGACGACACCCGGTGCGGGATGTCCATCCGCTCCTTCATGCGGCGGAACGCTCTGTGCGTCAGCGGTCCGTAGATGCCGTCGATCGCCAGCCCCGCGCCCATCATGACGTTCGCGGCGCGCTGCACGAACACGGTGTCGGAGCGGTAGTTGAGGTTGAACACCAGCGCGCCGCCGCCGTCGTCGACGTGGATGTGGTCGCGGTGCGCCGAGTTGTAGCTGGCGTCGAGCACGTACTTGAACCAGCGACGGGCCAGCGCGTCGACCCCGACGTAGCGTCGACGGCGCGCCCTCGTGGAGTTGTGATGCCCGTGGATGGGTCGGCACGCCGCGTTCTTCCAGCGGACGATGTCGAGGTCGAACGCACGGCCGAGACCGTGGTAGCCGGGCTTGGGCACGTACGCACCCGCCGTCGCGATCCACCGCAGTGGTCCGTACCATGCCGGCGCAGCGCTCGCGAGGCTGTAGGAGAAGTGGTCCAGCTTGTGCTCGAACTCCGACGTCGATCGGATGTAGACGGTCGTCAGCGCCGGCGACACCCTGACGTACCGCAGCGGCACGCCTCCGATCGTGCGGTAGACACGCTCAGTCGCCGACATACAGCGTCCCGCCCTCGAGCACGGGTGCACCACGGTGCGTGCCGACCACGACGATGTCTCCGGCGATGACGGCCAGGTCGGTGACGAGTGCATCGGAGCCGGCCAGCATCGCGAGGTCCAGCCGCGCCCGGCGCCAGCTCCGACCGCCGTTGCGGGAAACGAAGTAGTGCGGCTCGGGATCGAACAGACCGGCGCCCGCCACCAGCAGGCGTCCCCGGTCGACGCCGATGCCCTGCAGGGTCAGCCCGCGGAACGCGTCCCGCGAACCGTCGACGACCGTCCAGCGCTCGCCGTCCGGTGACGTCCACACGGCGCCGCCCTCGATGTCGACGCTGGTCGCGTACCAGGCGTCGTCGCCCACGGCGATCCCTGTGAACGCGCCCTCGTTGAACGCCGCGTCGTCGTCGTCGATGTCCACCCGCCGCCAGGTCGTGCCGTCTGTCGACGTCAGCACCAGCCCCCGCGTGGTCTGGGCACCGTCGTGATCGAGGATGCCGCCCACGGCGACCAGGCGGTCTCCGTCACAGGCGACGGCGATCAGGTCCGCGTGCGGGCCGACGACGTCCTCGAACGACTGACCGGACCAGCTCACACAGTCGGACGTCCACCACACGGTCGGTGCGCGGCGTCCACTGATGTACGTCACCTGCGTGTCGGGCCCTGGGACGATCCCGCTCTCGGCGATGCGCCGAACCACGCGCTCGACCGTCGCGCCGACCGCCACGTAGTCACCGCCGTAGCTGGCCACACCCCAGACCTCGGGGGTCTGATGCTCGGCCGCGCCGAGGGTGTGCTCGACCCACTGCCGGCCGTCGTCGGTGAGCCAGCCCAGCGGCTCCCCGTCGTCGGACATCCCCATCACCAGGACGCCACGCGCGCCCTTGGCGACGGCGCGGGGCTGGCCCCGGTCGGACAGCTGCGACCGGTGGATCGCCGTCGGGGTGGCGGCGACGGCCGGCATCGATGGTGCCTGCGTCGCGGCGCCACCTTCGGCTGCGCCTCCCGTCGCCCCCGCGGCCTCCGCCGGCGACCTCGGAGGTGCGGCCACCGATGGCGGCGGTGTCGGCCGTGGCGAGGGTGGCAGATCGACCCGGTTGCGAGCCGTATGATGGAACAGCAGGGTCGCACCGATGCCGACGGAGGTCCCGGTCAGGATCTGCCGTCGCGAGAGGAGCGTCTGGCTCCCACCGTGCCGCATCTCAGCGGTATCGGGCAATGATCCACCCCATTCGTCCGCACCCGGCGCCCCGTTCCGCGCACCGTCGACACCCACATCCGCGCTCCCCTGTGGCACCGACTGCGGGATCCTCGCGGAGGCTAGCGATCAGTGCGCGAAAAGCAACGATCTCCAACGGCCCACAGACGCGACAGATGAGCGAAACGGGAAGGAGCGACGGGGCCGGCGCGTTGGCAGAGGTGTCGACGACGGCGGAAGGAGTGCCGGTGCGGGTCGAGATCTGGTCCGACGTGGTCTGCCCGTGGTGTGCGATAGGCAAGGTCCGCTTCGAGCGGGCGCTCGCGGGCATGGGCGGTGGGGACAAGATCACCGTGCGGTACCGCAGCTTCGAGTTGGACCCGACCGCGCCACGTGTCGTCGACGGTGCCTACGTCGACCGGCTGGCAGCCAGGTACCGGACGTCGACCGCGCAGGCCCGGGCGATGATCGACCGCATGACGGCGCAGGCCGCAGCAGAGGGACTGACCTTCGACTTCGCCAACGCCCGGCCGGGCAACACGTTCGACGCCCACCGCCTGCTGCACCTCGCCGGCGACCACGGCGTGCAGCACGCGCTCAAGGACCGCCTGCTGACGGGCTACCTGTCAGAGGGCGCGGCGATCGGGACGCACGACGCGTTGCGCCGCCTCGCGTCCGACGCCGGACTCGACGACACCCGGGTGCGCGACACGCTCGCGGGCGATGCCTACGCGGACGCGGTCCGTGCCGACGAGCGGCAGGCCCGCGCCCACGGCATCACCGGCGTCCCGTTCTTCGTCATCGACGGCCGGTACGGCGTGTCGGGAGCCCAGCCGTCCGACGTGCTGCGGCAGGCGCTGACGCAGGTGCGCGAGGCCACCCGGGACGCCCACGCGGACCCCGTGGACGCCGACGACGCCGCGCACCGCGGTCACGACCCGCGCGCGTGCGCCGACGGGTCCTGCGCCATCGCCTGACCGCTGCCCGGGTAGGGTCCGGGTCCATGGACCTGCGCATCGGCATGTGCTTCGACCGGACGTTCCCGCCGAAGGTCGCCCCGGAGTTCGGGACGCGGCTCGAGGCGGCCGGCATCGACCAGTTGTGGGTGATCGAGGACGTCTTCCACACGACCGGCATCGTCCTGGCCGCGGCCGCGCTGACACGGACCGCCGATCTCACGGTCGGCATGGGCATCCTGCCGGCGGTCGCCCGCAACCCGGCCGTGACCGCCATGGAGATCGCCACGCTGGCGGGTCTGGCCCCCGGTCGCCTCATCGCCGGCATCGGCCACGGCGTGCAGGAGTGGATGGGGCAGATGGGCGCGCGTCCGGCGTCGCCGCTGACCACGCTCGAGGAGGTGCTGACGGCCGTCCGGCGCCTGCTGCGCGGTGAGACGGTGACCGCCCATGGCAGCCACGTGACGCTGGACGCGGTGGCGCTGGAGCAGCCGCCCGACCCGGTTCCACCCGTGCTCGCGGGCGTTCGGGGACCCAGGTCGCTGGCGCTGGCCGGTCGTGTCGCCGACGGGCTGGTCCTGGCCGAGGGCGCCGGCCCCAGCTACGTGCGGTCGGCCATCGCGCTGGCCGGTGCCCCGCACCCGTTCCGCGTGTCGGCGTTCACCGCGCTGTGTGTCACGGACGACCCGCGCGACGCCCGTCGCATCATGACACCGTTCGTGGCGCAGCTGCTGGCGTCGCCGACAGCCAACATCCGCGCGCATCCGCACATTGACGACCTGGTCGAGCGCTGGGAACGGCGCGGCGACGCCGGGATCACGGACATGCCGGTCGACTGGTGGGGTGAGATCGGCGCCATCGGCACCCTCGACGACGCGGTGGCGCACGTCGCGGCACTGCACGAGGCCGGCGCCGACGATGTCGCGCTGTTCCCGGCGGCGGACGTGGACATCGCACGCAGCCAGATCGACGACGTCATGCGGGTCGCAGGCGCACTGCGCTGATCGCGGAGCAGCTTGGGGGTGACGCCGGCGACGGGTCAACCGGACCCGGCCGTCTCGCGTGGCGTCAGGGTGACCTCCGTGACGATCATCCGGTGATCGCTGCCTGAGAACGCCGCGTGCTCCCGTGCGACCGCGTGCACCCCGTCGCTGAGCAGCACATGGTCGAGCGGGATGCCGACCGCGGGCGCGCCGAACGTCGGCAGCACGGTGGGGCCGCGCAGGCCGGCGTCGAGCAGACGGCGCATCGACGGTGACCACGGCGTGGTGTTGCAGTCACACGCCAGCACGTGCGGAACCTTCCGTGGCAGCACACCCTCGACCAGCGCGGCGATCGACCGGCGGTGGCTGTCGGCCCATCGCTCGACCAGCGGGGGCAGCGGATGGAACGCGACGACGTCGAGCGGCTGACCCGCGATCTCGGCGCGGACGATGGTGGCGGGCCGTCCACCGTCAACCGGCACGACCGAGGCCGGCCATGCCCCGCGCGCGAGCACGACCGGGGGCGCGGTCGCGGCGTCAGCAGGCGCCGACGCGGTCAGCAGCGCATGCCGGTTCAGGCGTCGATCGAG
The DNA here is from genome assembly GCA_036374135.1 of Euzebyales bacterium. Classification (NCBI taxonomy): domain Bacteria; kingdom Bacillati; phylum Actinomycetota; class Nitriliruptoria; order Euzebyales; species Euzebyales bacterium. The sequence continues at coordinate 10,105 of DASUUK010000114.1, read as the reverse complement.
CTCGCCGGCGATGTCCTCGCTCTCGAGCAGGACGACCAGATCGGCGTCGGCGTCGCTGATCGCGCTGGCGAAGGCGTCGGCGTCGCCGGCCTCGACGCCGGTGTTGTGCACGGCGATGCGCAACGTCTCGGAGCGCGCCGCGTCGACGGTCTCCAGTGCCTGCAACGGCGCGACGAGGCTCGCCACCATGCCGGCGGCGGCGACCGCCGCGGGCACACCGGAACGCCACCACCCCAGCCTCAGCAGCGTCGCCGCGACGGCGAGCATGACGATCGTCTGCGGCCAGCGGAGATAGGTCGCGAGCACCCACGGCCACTGACCGCCTGACAGAACCCCGCCGAGCACGGCGAGCGCCACGACCGCCGCCACCACCTGCGCGACCACACCGATGACCCGGTCCCGCCGCTGTCGGGCGCGTGCCGCCCGTCGCCGGGCGCGGGTGCGCGGTGTGACCTTCGTGTCCGTCACGAGGCGGCAACCGCCCGACGGACGGCACGCATCGCCGCGCGCAGACGGGGCAGCGTCCGCTCCACGACGCCGTCCGGCGTGAGGAACACGAACACCACGCGCGCCACCGCTTCGCCGGTTGCCGCCTCGACAGCGACCGCGTACGAGCCGCCCTGCGCGCGGTAGCCGTCGACCCGCGCGTCGAGGTCAGCCGACGACGACGCGGTCTTGTAGTCGACGATCACCAGCCCCTCATCACAGCGGTACAGCAGGTCGACGTACCCCTCGAGCGTGCGGCCCCCCACGGTGGTCGCGACGAAGGTCTCACGCCAGCGCGGGCAGGTGACCGCCTCGCGGACCGCCGGCGCCTCGAGTGCGGCGCCGGCGAGCCGTTCGACGTCGGCCTCGCGTCCGATCACACCCTCCGCGGCGGCCTGTGCCGCCGCTGCCTCGGCCAGCCCCGCGCCGGTCGACAGGTCGATCGTCTGGAGCACGGCGTGCACGGCGCGGCCGATCGCCGTGCCGTAGCGGCCGCGCAACCACGGAGCGAGATCGAGATCGCGCGGCTGCTTGTCGACACCGGCCGCCGCCTCGTCGTCGAGGTCGCCGTCGGCGGGCAGCGTCACGTCGCTCGCACCGACGGTCCGGGGCCGGCCGGCGTCGGCGAGCGCCTGCTCCCGCCGCGAGGCCCACTCGGCCAGTGGGGGCAGGGGCGGCGGCGCCGGGCGCGGCTCGGGCAGCACCAGTTGACGGACCCTGGGCGCGACGCCGACTGCGTGCCCGGCACCGTCGGCCGCGTCCGCGACCAGCTCCGCGCCCGTCCACCGCTGCCGATCAGCCGGCAGGTTGCGCCGCCTGCGATGCACCGACACGACCAGGTGGTCGCGGGCGCGGGTGCTCGCGACGTACAGCAGGCGCAGCTTCTCATGGTGGTCCATCTGCTCATCGACCGGCTTGAACTCCTCGAACTCCGGTGTCGACAGGTCACGACCCACCTTGAGGCCCACCGCGCCGTCGGGTGGGAAGCTGACGCGAACCCGCGCGTGCCGGCCGCTGAACCGCGTGGTCATGCCCGACAGCACCACGATCGGGAACTCGAGCCCTTTCGCCGCGTGGATCGTCATGATCCGCACCGAGTCGTCGTCGGTCTCCGGCAGGATCGTCTCGGCGACACGCGTGGTCTCCGACGCCTGCATCCGAGCCCACTCGACGTACTGGCGCAACGTGCCGGCCTCGGCCGCACTCCAGGCTCTGGCCTGATCGATCACGAAGCGCATGCGACGCCACAGATCGCGCGGACGGTGGTAGGCGTACCCCAGCTCGAACAGCCGCCGGTCGCGCACGATGCGTTCGAGGACCTCCGACGGTGTGAGCCACACGAGCTCGTCGTACAGCCCGCGCAGGTACGCGAGCGACGCGACCACCGGATGATCGGTCGGAAGGTCGTCACGCTCCGGCGCGATGACGCTCAGCGCACCCGCCATCCCGAGGCGATAGGTGACGAGATCGTCGTCACCGCACGCGAACAGCGGTGAGCGCAGCGCGGTCACCAGCGCCAGCTGATCCGTCGGATCCGCAAGCGCGCGGACGGTCGCCAGCAGCTCCCGGACCTCACGTGTCGAGTAGACCAGCGAACTTGTCTCGGCGCGGTAGGCGATGTCCTCGGCATCGAGGGCGCGTTCGAGGGCGGCGAGCGATGTCCGCGCCGGCAGCAGCACGGCGATGTCGCCCGGGACCGCCGGACGCCACGCCCCGCGACCCCGCTCGACGTACGAGACCTGCCAGTCGAGCGCCGCGCGCACGGCGGTCGCGACGTCGGCCGCCTCGCGCGCCCGCAGCGCGTCGGCGTCGGGATCGTCGGTGTGCAGCGCGGTTCCGAGCAGCGCGACGCCCGGGCCGGTCGGGGCCGCGGACCTGTCGGGCGCGGCGTCCAACGGGTCGTACGTCGGCTGCGACCCCTGCTGGGCGGTGATCAGTCGCCCGAACGTGTGGTTGACCCATGCGATCACGGCCGGCGAGGACCGGAAGTTGGTCGTCAACGACACCACCGGGTCGCCGAGCACGTCACGGGTCCGTAGGAAGACGTCGACGTCAGCGCGACGGAACCGGTAGATCGACTGCTTGGGATCGCCGACGAAGAACAGCCGGCCCGGGTCGGTCGCCACCCGGTCCCACGGCCGCCGTCCCGCGTCCGGGTCGCCGGAGGCGATCAGGACCGCGAGCTCGATCTGGATGGGATCGGTGTCCTGGAACTCGTCCAGCAGGAGCCGCTGGTAGCGGTCGCGCAGCTGCCTGCGGACGGCCCAGCCGTGGTCCGGATCGCGCAGGAGCCCGCGGGCCATGACGAGCAGGTCGTGGAACTCCAGCCGGCCGCCGGCCCGCCGCTGCTCGGCCGATTCCCGCGTGAAGTCCGCGATCTCCACTGCGATCCGTCGCAGCGCCGATCCCGCCACCTCGTCGGCGAGGCCGGCCCGCCGCGCGCCGACCGCTCGGAGCGCGTCGACGACCGCCTGCTTGTCCGACCAGTTCGTCCTTCGGCCCAGGTTCTTCGGGAACTTCACGTCCGGGTCCCGCAGGAGCGTCAGCAGCTCGAACTCGTCGGTGGCGGCGCGCAGGCGCGCGGCGTGCTCGGCGATGGGACCGGTCAGGTGTGCCAGCAACTTGTCGGCATCGGCGGTGCACTCGTCGCACCGCGCGAGCAGCTCGTCGAACGCCGCGACCAGCGGAGCGACGTCCAGCACCGGGGGCTCGGCACGGCCCCACGGCAGGCGCGCTGGATCGGCGACCACATCCCAGTTGTCCTCGAGCACCCCTGCGAGGTGCCGCAGGTCGTCGAGGCGGACGCCGGCGCTGAACAGCAGGAGCAGCGTGCGTCGCAGCTGCGGCGCGTCGAGGAGCCGCTCGCGGAATCGCCGCCAGCGTTCGCCGAACTCGAGCTGGGAGCCGACCTCGTCGAGCACGTCGACGTTGGGGGGCAGGCCTGCCTCGATCGGGTGCTCGGTGAGGATCCGCTGCGCGAACGCGTGCAGTGTCGAGATCGCGGCCGCATCGATCTGGTCGAGCGCGAGCCGCAGCTGCGGGGCGTCCGGATCGTCCGGGTCGCCGGCCGCCTGCACGAGCCGGCTGCGGATGCGGTCGCGCAGCTCGGTCGCGGCCTTCTCGGTGAAGGTGATGGCGGCGATCGCACGCATCTCGACGCCGGACCGCACGAGCGCGAGCACACGGTCCACCAATGACCGTGTCTTGCCCGAACCCGCGCCGGCCTCGACGAACAGGGTCGTGTCGAGCTCGTCGCGCAGGCGCGCACGGGCCGCGTCGTCGACCAGGTCGGGCGCGCGGGTGGTCGCGCTCACGTCGAAGCTCCAACGGGCGTCGCGGTCCGGGTGACGGCCTCGGGCTCGACCAGGGCCACGTAGTCACGCAACGCGGGGTCGGAACGCACGCGCTCCCATGTCCGCCGCAGCTCGGTCGTACCGAGGCCGTCGGGATCGCAGTACTCACAGCGCACATAGCCGTACGACGGCCTCTCCGGCGGGCGCATCGGGAACACGCCGTCGCTGATGCCGTCGACGACGAGGCGCAGCGCCTCCCGCAGGCGCGTGTGCACCTCGTCGGTCAGCTCGTGCACGATCCGCGCGCCGTCCCCCTCGTGGGTGATGAACCAGTACTCGGCGTACACCCGCGGTGCGCCGCCGTGCCGTTCCCGCGCGGCGAGGCCGTAGATGGGCAACTGCAGCCTCAGCCCGCCTCCGAACGGGTCGTCGGCGAGGTCGCGGTAGCGCGAGGACCTGCCCGTCTTGTAGTCGGCCACGTACACCGCGCCGTCAGCCGCCACATCCACCCGGTCGACGAAGCCCCGGACCCGCAGCCGGCGGTCCGGGCCGACGGCGATCTCCAGCTCCGGCTGCCCGGACGCGAACCCGAAGGCCAACTCGGTCACGTCGGGCACGAGACCGTGCCGGCGGCGACGTTCGGTGTCACGGGCGACGAACTCGGCGAGGTCCGCGGCGATGCGCGCGCGGTCGAGGCTCCACAGCAGCCGGTGGCCAGTGACCCCGCGCCGCTCGGCGTCATCGAGTGCGGCATCGGCCAGTGTCGCGAGCGCGGCGACGGCGTCCTGTGGCCATGGCTGATCGGGACGCGGCGCGCCCTCCGCGATGCGCTGCGTCAACCAGCGGTCGAGCACATCATGCACCAGCGAGCCCCGCTCGAGCGGTGAGATGCGCAGCAGTTCCTCGGGGTTGTCGATCCGGCTGACGCGCAGCACGTGGCGCAGCAGGTACGCGTGGGGGCAGTCGAGGTACTGCTCGAGCGCCGTCGCCGACGCTGCGCGGGTGTCGAGGTGCGCGGCCACCAACCGTGCCGCCGCGCCCCGCAGGCGGCCGGTGAATCGGCCGAACTCGCCGGCGGCGCGTTGGCGCACGACCTCCGCGGCACGCGCCAGGGGCGCGTCGACCACGTCGGCCGCGGGCAGCACACCGACCGGCCGCGTGCCGACCGCCGCGTCCGCCAACGTGCGCAGCGCGTACTGCCGCGCCGTGGCGGGCTCATCCACGGTCCGCATCCGTCCGGCGAACGACGGCACGGTCGTCAACCAGGGCGCCGACGTCGGCAGCGTGCGGTGACCGTGCAACCGCTCCACCGCGTCACCCAGCCAACGCGACGGCACGTGCTCGGCACTGCGCCGCAGATCGCCGCGTGGGAAGACCAGCACGCGCCGCTCACGCGCCGCGGCCAGCGTCGCCAGCAGGTGGCGGCGCTCGACGCCTGCCCGCTCGTCACGTGGGCGCAACTGGCCGTCGACCGTGCGTCGCGCGACATCCGGCAGCAGGGAGTCCTCACGTGGTCGGGTGGGCGTCAGTCCCTCCGCCATGCCCAGCACGACCACGACATCGAGGTCGACGCCGAGCACCGACGCGGGCGTGCCGACCAGGACGCCCTCCCCCAGCCGGCCCACGCGGCCGAGATCGTCGTCCAGCTCGGCCGCCAGTGCCCGTGCGAAGGTCTCCAGGTCCGTGGACGGCTCGGCGTCGTCGAGGCCCGCGAGCCGGTCCAGCGCCGCATCGACGCGGTCGGCGGCGTCCCGCTCGATCGACGGCCACGCGTCACGCCGGCGGGCGATCCAACGCGTGACCATGCCACGCGCCCAGGCCGCGAGAGCACCCCACCGGTCGAGGCGGCGCGCCCGGTCGAGCTCGCGACCGAGCTCGTCGACGGTCGCCGCCAGGTGCCGGGCGCGCTCGGCCGCGCGCCGGTCGCTGTCGGGGAGCCAGTCCGGCGCGTCCGGGTCGGGGCGGTCCGCGCGTTGCGCGTACCACGCAGCGTGGCGCTCCAGGCGGTCCGCCCACTCACGGCGACCCCGGACGACGCCGGCGTCACGGCTGATGCGCTCCCACGTGGTCGTGGGCAGGCGCCCGCCGCGTGCCGAGACCACCGGCGCGCAGGTGAGCAGCCCCATGACGGCGGGGCGCGCGAAGTCGTGCTCGGGGAGCGCCAGCAGGTCGAGCAGCCAGCGCCCGACCACGCGGTCGGCCAGGGGCCGGACCGCGTCGCCGTTGCACGCGACGCCGGCCGCGGCGAGCTGCTCGTGCAGGATCCGTGCGTAGGGCTCCGGCTGGGGGTAGGTGACGGCGATGCGCGCCAGCGGGACGCCCTCGTTGGCGGCCGCGCACACGCGCTCGACCGCGGTCCGCGCCTCCTCCTCGGCATCGGAGACCGACACGATCTCATCGACCGCGGGCGGCGCTGACGGCACCGGCGCGGGTTCAGCCACCCCCAGCCGCCGCAACGACGTGAGGACGTCGGCGTCAGCGTCCGCGGCTCCGGTCATGCCCGCGATGACCTCCACGGGTGCCGCCTCCGCCAGCGTGGCGAGCAACGCGCCGGACGCGACCGTGAGCTCCTGCGGCAGGTGGACGATCACCGTGCCGAGGTCCTCCAGCACCGACGAACCGGCGCGCACGGCATCGGCGGCGGCGCCCATCAGGTCCGCCTCGTCGTACCAGTCGGACGCCAGCCGCGCCCGCACGCGGCGATGGATGCGCAGCACGTGCCGCACACGCGTCAAGGGCGATGACGCCAGCCGGTCGAGCGCGTCCGGCGTCAGCTGTGACAGCTCGCGGTAGGCCCGGACCAGGGCCTGCTCGGTCGACGGGTGATCGACCACGGGCGCGAAGATTCCCGGCGACGAGCGCAGCACGTCCCGCACGACCGCTGCGAGCAGCGGCGTCGAGATGGGACGCCGGCCGGCCGCCGCCAACGCGGGGGCGCCCAGCAGCTCCGCCAGCCGGTACACGGTCAGCAGGCTCAGCCCGACGATCCCCGTCCCACGGGTCGTGACCGGGCCCGGTGCGCCCGATGCGAGCAGTCTGCGCATCGACACGCCGACGTAGTTGGTGGGCACCAGCACGCTGACCGGCTGGAGGGGGTCCTCGGCCTTGGCTGCGGAGATCCGCTCCCGCAGTGCGACGGCGGCGGCGCGCCCGTAGGGCGTGACGTACAACGACGGCGCTGGCATTGGTAGTCAGGATAGGCACGGGCGGTCAGCGCTGGCGGCACCCTTGGCCGCCGCGGCCGTGGACCTTGATCGTCATTCCCCGGGGCCGGCGTCTGCGCGATACTGCACCCAAGCGAAACGGATGGCGAGTGGACGGGAACGACGGGCAGGATCGCGCCGCCAAGGCGTTCGAGCAGACCGCCAAGGCGTTCGAGCAGGCTGCCAAGGCCTTCGAGCAGACGGCGGGGGCGTTCGAGCCGAGCAGGCCGCGCGCCGAGCGGTCCAGTTCGCCACAGCCCCCCGACCCCCAGCCCGTCAGGGATCAGGGCCGCCAGCTCCGCGAGTTCGTGCAGGCCGCGATCATCGGGGTCGCGCTGGGTCTTGTCATCCACTTCGGCCTGCCGCCCGTGGGCGACGACGGCGAGCCCTACACCGGTGTCGGCGACGGGCTCGTCTTCGCCCGCTGTGACGAGCCCGTGCTCGGGCTGTTCCAGCCGTCGGTCGAGCTGTGGCAGGTGAGCGACGACGACCTGCGGGTCGGCGACGGGGACGGGAACATTGAGGTCCAAAAGCATCATGAGGTCGACCTGCCGGCGCACAGCCGACTGGCGTACTCCTGTGACACCGTCGGCGGCCTGGCACGGCGCTTGTTCGACGACGACTTCACCCACACCGTCGTGACGATCCGCACGCCGTCCACGGGGGCCGAGCGCGTGCACCTGGTCGACCTGACGGGCAGGGAGGAGCCACGCCAGCTCAGCCCGGAACCGGATGCGGAATACGCCCCGCTGCCACACGACGATCTGGCCGTGTTCGGGCCGGACAACGACACCGTGTGGTACCGCTCGGCCAACGACGAGACGGTGTACTCGGCCGCGATCGGGGGCGGCGAGCCTTCACCGGTCGCGCTGCTCAACGCTGACGCGGTCGCATTCACGGTGTTCGACGCCGCCGAGCGCCGCATCCTCGCCCAAGGTGACCCCAGCGCCGACCACTACACCGTCGAGCTGGCGCTGCCGAACCCGATTGGCGACCTGGCGGTCACCACCCGCACCCTGTACACCGCTGATGAGGGCGACCCGGTGCGGCTGACCTGCGAGGTGTTCGTCGACGCGCCAGATCTGTGCGGCGGCCGTGCGGGAATTGCCGCCGTGACGGTGCGACCGGCCGCGTGGCTCGACGACCGCACGCTGATCGCGATCGCGGATCCCGCAGGGGAGGGCAACACGCTGGTCCGGGTCGAGATCGACGAACTCGACCGCCTGTGGGCGTGCCCGGCGGTACCGCCCAGTGACTGGACGCACCTGTCGGTCGCCGGCGCCCCCGACGGCGACGAGTTCGTGACGGTCGCCGAGCGCAACGGCGAGCGCAAGCTGTTCGCCAAGAGCACCTTCGCGGACGGCGACGAGCCTCCGATCGAGGGGGCGACGCTCACGCTGCCCGGCGACGCCCGGCTGGTCGCGTGGACGTCGGCGGTCGCCGAACGCTCGATCGTCCCGCAGATCTGCGCCACGGAGTGAGGGATCCGACCGTGGCCGTCATGGCGCGTCCGGCGCCACGGCCGCTCACCACTGCCTCGCCGTCTCGCGGTCCTCGTCCGACAACTCGAAGACGAGGATGACCTGACCGTCGCGGTCGGTCACCTCGACGCGCGCGAGGTCCGAGCGTGCGATCGAGCTCGCTCCGCGGACCTTCGCGTTGCCGGAGGCGGTCTGCCCCCATGAACCCGCGCGCTCACGGCGCCCGTCGTCGGCGACCGCCCACAGGACGTAGCCGTCACGGCGTGGAAGATCCGCGGCGGCGAGCTCCACCGTGGTGCCCCACTCCCACGCGATCGCCGCGACCTCGCCGGTGGTCGCCTCTGCCGCCGACGTGACCGGTTCCGCCACGACGACGACGCGGTCAGGCTCAGATGCCCACGGCTCCGCCGCGACGACGGCGACCACCGCGGCGGCGATGCACGCCGCGATCGCGACCACCCGCCAGCGCCGAACCTGACGGCGCAGCGTCCGCTCGTGCTCCGCGAGCCGCAGGATGACACCGTCGAGCAGGTCACGGGCCGGCACGAGCAGGTCGCTGCGCGCCTCCTCCTCGCTGACCCGACCGAGCAGACCGGGCAGTGGCGTGAGCCGGGCCAGTTCGTCGGCACAGTCGCGGCAGTCGCGGATGTGCTGCTCGAGGGCACGGCGTGCCGCAGGGTCGAGGGATCCGACGACGTACGCGGCGAGCGCCTCGCGTTGCTGGGTGTGCTCGGGAGTCATCCGACCACCCCCATCTCCTCGAGGCGCAGCCGCAGCGCGCGCAGGCCGTAGTAGAGGCGGGACTTGACCGTGCCTTCGGGCACCCCGAGCAGGCCGGCGGCCTCGCTGACGGTGTGCCCCCGGTAGTGGCACGCGAAGATGGCCTCGCGGTGGGCGCGGGACAACCCGGCCAGCGCATCCGCGACCTGCCACGCCTCGAGCATGCGGTCGATGTCGTCGACGGGGTCGGCGACGACCGGCAGTTCCTGCTCGTCGGGGCGTGCGTCGCGGCGGCGTGTCCGGTCGATCACGAGGTTGCGGGCGATCGCGAACAGCCACGCCGCGACCGGGCCACGGCTGGCGTCGTACCGGTCGCGGGCCCGCCATGCGCGTACCAGGGTGTCCTGCACGACCTCCTCGGCGGCCTGCGCGTCACCCAGTCGACGCACGGCGAAGACGTACAAGGGGCCGGCGTAGCCGTCATGCAACGCCCGCACCGAGTCGACGCCGCCAGTGCCCATGGTCAGCCGTTCTAGTACCCGCCTCTGTCGGACGTCGAGGCCTGGCTGACCTCCTCGGTGATCTTCTGACCGTCGGGGTCGACGACCCACCAGATGTCACCGACGGCCTGGCCGTTGAGGTCGCCGGGGGCCTGGTCGCCCGCGAAGTAGTAGAGCGGTTGACCATCGTAGGTCACCTGCATCGTGCCGTCGTCCCGTTCGGAGGAACCCAGCAGGCCGTCGTCGACACCGTCGCCGGCGCTCACGTCACCGGTGAACGCGGGCCAGTTCGCCTCGCAGTCGTCGTAACAGGTGCTGTTCCCGTCGGTGTCGTTGTCGAACACGTAGAGCGTCATGCCCTCACCGTCGACGAGGATCTCGCCGAGGTCGCTGTCGGTGACCTCGATTGCACCCCCGCCCTC
>DASUUK010000113.1 GCA_036374135.1 Euzebyales bacterium | reverse complement strand
GGGCGTCCGGTTCCAGCGCCGCCCGTCCCATCCGCGAGCGCGAGGCGTCGTGGGACGCCCGCGTTCGGGGCCCGACAGCCTCCGTGGCTACCTCGAACGCAACTGCATCGCGCTGCTCAGCAACCACGACCGCGAGCCGATCGACCCGCCCTCGCCCGGCTGGCTCGGCCGCCACGCACGCGCCCCACAGATCCGCTCGTCTGGTCTGTGGAACGTCAACCACATCACCGAGCACTACGACCCCCTGGTCCTTGACGAGCTCGCGGACGCGGTCGCGGCCACGGTCCGGACGCCCGCCACATGACCGATGCGACCGCGCCAGGCCAGACTGTTGACACGCTGTTGCCAACGGCGGTGGCAATCACCCGGCAATCACCGGCTACTAGTGGCAACGGCCACCGGTCGGCCAGATCCCGCGTTTTGCCTGGTCAGCCCGCGAAGTCGGGCGAAATGCCTGGTCAAGTGGTGGAGCCGGGACGGGGAATCGAACCCCGGACCTGCTCATTACGAGTGAGCCGCTCTGCCGACTGAGCTATCCCGGCGGATGAGCCCCGACCAGCGTGGTCGCGGACCCATGTGCATCTGCGGACCAGACAGCGAGGCCGTGGGCCGCAGCAGGTCAACAGCATAGACGGGTCTCGCCGGATTCGCCGGTGCCGACTGCTGTGGCGTCGACTGCCGCGGACGGGCACCAGCGGCGCCCCGCCACCGGCCCCGTATCGCATTTCACCGGCGGACCGACAACCGACGGCGCCCCCGCCACCGGCCCCGTGTCGTCGCACTTCACCGGCGGACCGACAACCGACGGCGCCCACCCACCGGCCGCATGTCACAGACGATGGGCTGCCGTCCCGACGGCGGCAAGGGCGTGGCCATGATGAGCGAGTACCGCGGGGACGCCCCGAGCGTCCCCGCGGTACTTCCCGAACTCCGTCAGCGGATGCGGTGGGTGCCGTGGAACTCCGACTGGGCCGTGGCCGCCTGCCCGGATGCCTTGCCGGTCCCGTTGACGCTCGACGTGGTCATCGCGTACACAAGCGTGGCGTGCGCGATGGCGTCGGACATCTGATCGAGTCCCACGTCGCTGTTGTTGTCGTACGTGTCGCACGCGAGGTGGTAGCACGGGTCGTACGCCACACCTGCGGTACCGCCGTAGATTGCCGCCTGCTCCTCGGTCTTGATGCCCTCCGCCCCGGTGAACAGGCCACCGGCGGGGATGCCCGCGTTGATGAAGGCGTCGTAGTCGGACCGACCGTCGAACTCGGTCGGCTCGGACTCCAGGCCCAGTGATGCGAAGAAGTCGACGAACGTGGCCTCGATGTGGCCACTGCCGCTCGGGCCCTTGACGCCGAATGCCGAACCGTCGCCGTCGTACACGAAGCGCACGAAGTTCGGCGAGCCCACCATGTCGAAGTTGAGGTAGGCCTCGACGTCATTGAGCTCTTGGCGCGTGAGGGTGTCGACGTAGCGCTGCGACCCGATCAGGCCCGACTCCTCGGCGCCCCAGAACGCGAAGCGGACCGCGTTGCGCGGCTCGATACCGAGATCAGCCATCTGGGCGGCGGTCTCGAGGATGGCAGCCGTACCGGAGCCGTTGTCGTTGATGCCCGGACCCTCGTCGACGGAGTCGAGGTGTGCGCCGACCATCAGCGTGCGGTCGGTGCGCCCCGACGGCGAGTCGGCGATCACATTGGACGTGGTGCGCTCCTCCACGTGGGTGAAGGCAGCCGCTCGGACGATCAGTTCACCGTCCGCGGCCAATCCGGCCAGCTCGCTGCCGACGGCGAATGTGGCGTCGAGCACCGGGATCGCGGCCTGCGGAGGGTCGAGGGTGCCGATGATCAAATCGGTGCGGCCCTCCTGACCCTCGTTGAAGATGATCGCCGCGCTGGCGCCGGCCGCAGCGGCGTTGTCGGCCTTGTCACGGAAGAAGCAGGTGCCGCGCTGGATCAGCGCGATGTTGCCCTCGGGGAAGCCGTCGAAGTCCGAGGCCTCACAGCCGCTGGTCGACGTGTTCGCCTGCGATCCCGGCGGCAGCACCAGGTCGACGGGCGTCACCGGGGCCGTGACGTCACCGGCACCGGAGTACTCCATGACGTCGATGTCGGTGCCGGGCTCGTACGCGGGGAGGTCCGGGGTCACCGGGTCGAGAACTGGATCCTCGTCGACCACGAAGAACTCGTACTCGAACTCCTGCTGCTCGACGGTGTAGCCCGCGTCCTCGAGCACCCCCTGGACGTAATCGGCCGAGGCGTCATACCCGGGCGTGCCGCTGGCCCTCGTGCCGCCGTTCGCGTCGGCGATCTGCTGGAGCGCCAACTGGTGGGCGCGTACGCCGTCCAGTGTGACGGCCTCGCGCAGGTTGGCGGTGTCTGTGGGAACGGCCGCGATCGAGGGGGCGGCCACAGCCGCCATCACCACCATCATCGCGGCCAACGCGAGCAACCTGGTTCTGAGCATCATCAACGCCTTTCGCAGCAGCAATCTGAATGAGCTCGGTCGCACGGTGGGCGACGGGCGGTCGTAGCCCTCGTGCGTGACCCCTGAAACGGGACGGTCGCCGATGGCGCGGTCTCGATGCAGGCGGGCATCGTATCCGCACCCGTGTACCGGAAGCACCACCGCGGCGAGTTCGATGTGCCCCGACGTCATGAGATTCGTCGACGCACCCGGGATGTCGGTCAGGAGGCCGGGTACCAGAGCCGAGCGACGCCGTCGCTGCCCGCCGTCGCGACCAGCCCTCCGTCGTCGCCCCGGTGACGAACAGCTTCTCCAACTGGTCGATCACGAGCAGCAGGTCGCCGGCGTCACCGACGAGACGGTCCACCGTCATGCGCCTTCGCCGGCGGCCGACCGGGCGGCCAGGCTCGGTTCGTATTCGCGGGCGACCGGCAGCGGCGCCGCGGCGAGGTCCTCGAAGAGCGCAGCGCTCGGCGCCATCACACGACAGGCCACTGCTGTGAGCCGGCGACCGCCCCGCGTCGCGGCCTCGGAGATCAACCCGGCGCCGCTGGATGCACCGCCCGGGCATGGACTGGGCTCGCCACCAACGCGCTCAGCCGATGTCGTCGTGACACCGGATGCGCACGACCGAGGACGCGCCGGCGCTCGACGGTCCGACCATAGCGAGGAAGCGGTCACCGGCGTCGAGGCGCTCGACGAGTCCGGCAATCGTCGCCGGGCGCCCCGAAGCGGACCGGCTTCGCCGGCAGGCTGATTCCGCTGACTCATGGTCCGTCGCCTGTTGGCCCGCACGGCTGCGGACAGCCGGCGACGAAGGCCGGCCGACGAAGCACTGGCCGTCTGTCGCGACCACGTATGTGCAGAACGCTTGGAACATCCACCAACTCAGGCGCTGGCCCCCCGCGTCACTCGCGGCTCAGCCTGATGCGGGCGTCGACGGCGCGCACGCCGTCGGGTCCTGCGAAGACGGGGTTGATGTCGATCTCGCGGACCTCGGGCACGTCTTCGACGAGCGAGGACAGCCGGAACAGCAGGTGCTTGACCGCCGTGAGGTCGACCGGTTCGCTGCCGCGGTAGCCGGTGAGCAGCGGGAAGCCACGCAGGGTGGTCAGCATCTCATCGACGTCGTGGTCGGTGATCGGGTGGATCCGGACGCTGACGTCACGGAGCAGCTCCACGAGCGACCCGCCGAGCCCGACCAGCAGCAGATGACCGAAGGTCGGGTGGTGGTCGACGCCGGCGATCAGCTCCACGCCCTCGGGGAGCATCTCCTGCACGACGTAGCCGTCGTCGAGCAGCTCGCGGCGACCATGGCCGGTGACATTGCGATCGATCTCCGCGACGGCCCGCTCGACCGCCTCTGCGCTGTCGAGCGCGAGCTTCACGCCGCCGACGTCGCTCTTGTGCGTCGCGGCCGCGAGCTTCACGGCGACGGGCCCGCCGATGTCCTCCCAGGCTCCGACAGCCTCGTCGGGCGTCCGCACGTGCGCGAACCTGGCCGTGCCGATGCCGTAGGCCTTCAGGAGGCGGTCGGTGTTGCGCGGGTCCAGCCACACGTCGTCGGCGTCCTCGAGCGCAGCGTCGACGACGGTACGCGCATCCTGGCTGTCAGCGCCCTCGACCTGGACCACCGCACTCTCGGGACGACGACTCCACTGGCCGTACCGCGCGACGCGGGCGAGGGCGACCGCGGCGTCCTCGGGGTAGCGGAAGGTGGGCAGCCCCGCGTCCCGGAGGATCGCGCTGGCGTCGCTGTCCTCCATGAACACACTGAGCAGGCTGACCCCCGGCGACACCTGGGATCGGGCCTCCACGAGCGCGCGCGCGACATCGCCCGCGGTCGTGACGATCGATGGGATGAAGATGCTGATCACGGTGTCGATGTGCGGATCGTCGGCGAGCGCCTCCACCGCCTGCCGGTACTGCTCGGCCGTCGCCGATGCGATCATGTCGACAGGGTTGCGCACACTCGCGCCGTCCGGCAGGAACGAGCGCAGGCGCGCCATCGTCCGCTCCGTCGGCTTCGGCAGTTCGAGCCCGTTGGACTCGCCGGCGTCGGCGGCAAGGATGCCGGGCCCGCCGCCGTTGGTTACGATCGCGACCCGGTTGGTCTCGGGGATCTGGCCGTTGGACAGCAGCACCGAGACGTCGAACAGTTGCTCGAGCGTGTCGGTGCGGATCACGCCGGCCTGATGGAACAGCGCGTCGACCGCGAGGTCGCCCGCGGCGAGCGCGCCGGTGTGTCCCGATGCCGCCCGTTCGCCCGCGGACGTGCGGCCGGCCTTGACGACCGCGATCGGCTTGGTGCGCCCGACGCGGCGCGCGATCCGACCGAACTTGCCGGGGTTCCCGAAGGATTCCAGGTACAGCAGGATCACGTCGGTCGCGTCGTCAACCTCCCAGTACTGGATGAGGTCGTTGCCCGAGATGTCCGCCTTGTTGCCCATGCTCACGAAGGTCGACAGGCCGATGCCGAGCCGCTGCGCGGCCCCGAGGATCGCGAGCCCCAGCGCGCCCGACTGGCTGGAGAACCCGACGTTGCCGGCCGCGGGGAGGTTCGGCGAGAAGGTCGCGTTCATGCGCTTCTCAGGCGCCGCGTTGAGCACGCCCATGCAGTTCGGTCCGATCAGGCGGACACCGTACCGACGGGCGACCTCGAGGACGTCGGCCTGACGCTTCCGACCCTGCTCACCGAGCTCCCCGAAGCCAGCCGACACGATGACGACGACGGAGCAGCCGGCGCGCCCGGCGTCCTCGACGACCTCGCAGACGGCCTCGGCGGGGACGCAGACGATGACCAGCCCGGGTGTCGTGGGACAGTCCGCGATCGACGGATAGGCCGCGACCGTCTGCACGACGTCAGCGGCGTGGTTGACCGGGTACACGGCGCCCGAGAACCGGCCAGCCCGGAGGTTGTCGAAGACCAGCCCGCCGATCGTCGACGGATCGCGGCTGGCACCGACGACGGCGATGGTGTCGGGCTGCAGGACGCTGCGCAGCGCCGCGACCGCCGCCTCGCGGTCGTGCTCGTCGCCGGCGGCCAGGAAGTCCTGCGTCGCGGTCGCGCGGAAGTTGGTGGTGACGACCGACCCGTCGGTGTGCACCGCGGGCGCCAGGCCGGCGTCCCGAAGTACGCGCAACAGGCGTCGGTTCTCGGCCAGCACGTCGCCGTGGAACTCCGTGACGCCGAGCGCGTCGGCGGGGGCGGCCAGCGCCCGCAGCAGTGCCGTGCCGATGCCGTGGCCCTGCTCGGCGTCCTCGACGAGCACGGCGAACTCCGCACGCTCCGTCCGGTCCGGGTCGCGGTCGAACCGCGCGACGCCGACGATGCGCTCACCGCGCTCGGCGACCAGCGCGACGCGCGCGTCGAAGTCGACCTCCGTGAAGTAGCGCATGCGCTCGCGGTTCATGTGCATCGGCGCGAAGAAGCGCATGCGGATGGTCTCGGCGCTCAGCCGCGACCACATCTCGAGCATGCGGTCGAGGTCGGACGCCCGGATCGGGCGGATGCGCACCGTGCGTCCGTCGCGGGTCGTGGCGTCGGAGACGTAGTCGTCGAGCGTCAGGCCGGCCATGTCGGGCGCTCCCTTGGTCGGGCGTGCCGTGCCCGTCCCAGCGTGCCATCATGCGGGGGACACGCGGTCACGAGAGACTGCGCTGGGCGCCGGCACCGCCTGGCCACCGGCCACCGGCCGCCGGCGGCCGCGGCGGGACGTCCCGCGCGTCGTGTGTCAGCGCGACCAGTTCTGGCCGTAGATGTAGATCGGCGAGCCGATCTTGACCTCGTTCCACAGCTTGTCGGCCGTGCGGACCGTGATGCGCACGCAGCCATGGCTCGCCGGATACCACGGCACCGACCGGCTTCCATGGACGGCGTAGCCACCGCTCTTGAAGTACTTGGCGTTGTACATGTTGCCGTTGCCTGAGTCGCTGGGGTACTGGCTGCTGTCATGCCAGCCCGGCCACTGCCAGGTGAACGTGTACGAGCCGTTCGGGGTGCGGTGCCCCGCCTTGCCCGTGGAGACCTTGATGATCCGCTTCCAGTTCCCCCAGCGGGCCTGGTACATCATCTGACAGGTCTTGTCGACCGACAGGTAGTTCTTTCCCTGCCGCGGCTTTGGCAACGACGCGGTGTTGCGCAACGTCGTGACGTCCTTCCAGCGGATGCGGTCCCGGGAAACCCGCCTGTAGCCGATCAGCCGGCGCGCCGCGCACACCGCCTGACGCGTGCGGGGGCCCTCGACGCCGTCGACCGTCACGTAGATGCCCAGCCGGTTCAGGTTCTTCTGCACCGCGATCACATGCTTCTTCGCAACGTCGGCGTGGGCAGGAGTCGACCCCGCGGCCATCAGACCGACCATCAGCGCCGACACCACGAGCAACCGCAGCAGCACGCCACCGACGCCTGTCATGGTGGACAACCTGTGCTGCGCCGTAGGGATGCGTGCTTCCATCGTCTGGCTCCGAGACTCCGCGTGTACATGGACATGTTGATGTGCCCGGCCCCCTCACGGCCCCGCCGGGTGCCGAACTCAGTTGTCGTCACACATGGCGACGTGCGCGCCGCCCCGTGGACCGGCGACCTCCGAACGGGTCGGATCCGGCCGCGCACCACCACAGCATGCCGCAAGTCGGCGCACTTCGCGAACCGACGGCGGCGAGCCGTCGGCATGCGCGGGTCAGCCGCGCATCCGCCGTGCGCAACACCGCCGGAATGCGCTGCGACGTCGCAGTGTTTGCCCCTTCAGACGACAGTGGAGGCACCTGTGGACGAGACCACGGACGACATCAGGATCGAGCTCAGCCCGAAACGCGTCCGAGTGTTGCTGGGCGGCACCTACATCGTCGACACGACCGGCGCCCTGCTCGTGTGGGAGGGCCCCTGGTACCCCACCTACTACCTGCCGCTGGACGACGTGCGCGCCGGCGTGCTGCGCGACACGGGCCGGACAGCGTCACGGATCGACGGCGTCGAAGCGGCGATCCACGACGTCGTCGTGGGCGACCGCACCGCCGCCGGCGCGGCACTCGTGCTGGAAGATCCGCCGGTGAAGCAACTCGCGGGCACCGTCCGCCTGCAGTGGTCGGACATGGACGCGTGGTTCGAAGAGTCCGAACAGGCGTACGTGCACCCACGCGATCCCTACAAGCGCATCGACACGCTGGCAAGCGATCGCCACGTCGTCGTCGAGATCGACGGGACGGTGGTGGCCGACAGCCGCCGGCCGACATTGCTGTTCGAGACGTCACTTCCCACGCGCTACTACCTGCCCAAGACCGACGTGCGCATGGACCTGCTGACGCCGACGGACCACACGACCCGGTGCCCGTACAAGGGCACGGCCGAGTACTACGCGGTGACCGTCGACGGGACGACCCACGGCAACGCCGCGTGGTGGTACCGCCACCCCACGCACGAGAGCGCGGCGATCGCCGGCCTGGTGTGCTTCTACAACGAGCGCGTCGACCTCACGGTCGACGGCGAACGACTCCAACGCCCGCAGACGCCGTTCAGCTGATCCACCTGTCGAGGCGGGATCGTCCGGCCACGACCCCACGCCTGCGTGCGCAGCCGGCTCAGCTCCGCGCCGCCCTCAGCCGGCGCTGCACCGGCACCGCGGGCTTGGATCCCGGGGCGACGACCAGTGCGTCGAGCAGGCGGTCGGTGACCCGGGCGATCTCGTCGACGGCCGCCTCGAACGCCTCGGCGTTGGCCTGCGACGGCGCGCGGTAGCCGCTGATCTTGCGGACGTACTGCAGCGCCGCGTCACGGATCTCTGTGTCCGTCGCGGGCGGCTCCGCCCCGCGCAGCTGCTGGATGCTCCGACACATGGACGCTCACCCCTCTCCGTGCCCGGTGGCCGCCTCCAGCGCGTCCGGGATCGGCGTGTCGCCGCCGACCACCTCGACGATGTGCCCGGCCGTCGCGTCGCGGTCGAGCGCGGCCAGGACCACCGCCGCGACGTCGGCGCGCGGGATCTCGCCGCGGTCGACATGCCGCGCGAGCTTCACCCGCCCGGTCCCGTCGTCGCCGGTCAGCCGACCCGGGCGCACGATCGTCCACGCCAGGTCGCTGTCCATCACCGCCCGGTCGGCGCGTGCCTTGGCCCGCAGGTAGACCTCGAACACACTGTCGCCGTCCGGCGGGTCGTCGGTGCCCATCGCGCTGATCATCACGTACCTGCCGACGCCGGCATGCGCAGCCGCGTCGCGCAGCTTGACCGCCGCCTCGTAGTCGACCGTCTCCTTGCGGGCGGCGCCACTGCCGGGGCCCGCCCCGGCGGCGAACACGACGGCGTCGGCTCCCGCGACGGCATCGGCCAGTTCGACGACCGGTGCCCGTTCGAGGTCGAGGACCACACCGGAGGCGCCGACCTCGGCCAGGTCGTCCTGCTGCTCGGCGGCGCGGATGATGCCGCGCACGGTGTCACCCCGCTCGGACAGCAGGCGGCTGAGGTGCAGGGCGATCTGGCCGTGCCCTCCGGCGATCACGACGTCCACGGGGAGTCTCCTCACGATCAGCGGGTCGGACCCGTGCACGATACCCACTCGGCAGGGTGGCAACGTCCGGACACGCTCGTCGACACCACCGTCACGCGATGTCCGCGTCGAACCGGATCGCCCCGACGACGTTGCCCTCGGTGTCCTCGACGACGACCAACTCGCCGACGCCGCTGATGGTCTTCGCGTCCGGCACCACGCGCCCGCGGGTGTCGACCGCGGCGCGTGTGTGACCGGCGCGGCGGCATGGGCGTACGCTGCCGGCGAGGCACACGGGCGGCCCGACCCACGGAGACGCAGTGACCGAGATGCCCGACGACGACCCCCGGATCGACGAGCTGTTCGCACTCGCACCGGAGGAGTTCACGGCGACCCGTAACGCACTGGTCCGCCAGTTGCGCGCCGACGGGCTGCGCGAGCTGGCCACGCAGGTCGCGGCACTGCGGCGGCCGACGGCGGCGGCCTGGGCGGTGAACCAGACCGTCCGGGCGCACGCGGACGAGTTCGAGGAACTGCTGGCGGCGGGTGCGGCCGTGCGCACCGCCCAGCGCCGCGCGCTGTCGGGCGTCCCGGGTGGGATGCGTGACGCGACCCGCCGGCGGCGTGAGCAGATCGAGCGCCTGTCCGACCGTGCCACACGGATCCTGGACGAGCACGGCGTGGCCTCCAGCGCCCAGCGTGGCGACATCGTCGCGACCTTCGACGCGGCATCCGCCGACGATGCGGCGGCAGCACGCGTGCGCGAGGCCCGGCTGTCCCAGGCACTGCCCGTGTCGTCGGACTTCGACGCCCTCGAGGGACTGACCGTGCTCGCGAACGTCGAACCCGCGGTCGGGACGCCGGACGCCGCGCCGTCCAACGCCGGCGACGTCGGTTCCGCGGCCGCCGAGCCGACAGACGACGAGGCCGCGGCCGACGCTGCACGGCAGGAGGCAGCGCTGGCGCGTCGCCACGCGATCCGAGCGGTCTCGGATGCGCGTCGACGCCTGGCCGATGCGCGGCAGGAGGCGGACCGCGCGGCCGCCGAGGCCGAGCGGGCCGCGGCACGCGCCACCGCTGCCGACCAGACCGCGACCGCGGCGGAGGACAAGGCCCGCCGACTGCGACGCGACGCCGACGAGCGCGCCGACCGCGCCGCCACCGCCCGGACACGCGCGGTCGAGGCCGAGCAGTCCGCACGACGGTCCGCCGACGAGCTCGAGGCCGCGCAGCAGGAACTCGATGCCCTCAACTGACAGGGTCCCCGGGCGCGATCCGCCCTGATCTGTGCCACACCTGCGACATCGGGGCTATCAGGACGCAACGTCGCTGCTCTGTTCTGGTGACGACGCGGGGGGTTCCCGCGCCGCACCCGGCGAAGAGCGTGATCGCGATGGACGACACCCGCATCCTGCCGATGCCTCAGCTGACCGCGTGCCCGCAGTGCGCCGCACCGGCGGAGATCGTGCGCCGCACCGTGCTCGAGAGCACGGACGGTCCGATCGAGCACGCCGCCGTGCGGTGCGTGGCGCGGCACCACTTCGTGCTGCCGACATCCCAGCTCGACCACGATGCCGCGCACGTCACGCCGGTGACAACGACGACCGCGCACGCCGCGGAAGCGGCCGCCCCGCGTGCGCGCCGGCGCCGCTGAATCCTTCAGCTCACATCGAGCGGGGGGGATCCGAGGGCGGCGGGCATCGGTGGGACCACACCGGACAGGCGGAGCGCAGCGGGACCGGCCGGTGCACCCGACTCGACGACGACATCCAGCGGACTGTCGGTCCAGCGGCACACCAGCCGGGGGCCGGCGCGATCGACGGCGGCGCCCAGCAACGTCCACAGCCGGGCCGCGGCGTCGAGGTCCGGATGGCGCAAGGTCGGTCCGAGCAGCCGCGGCGCCGACGGGCGCGGAGGTGATGCGGTGAGACCCAGACGGACGGCCAGCGCGGCGTCGTCCTCGGCGGCCCACGCGAGCTGCACGATGAGGCCGCCGACCTGGCTGGGCCGCAGGAACCCCTCGCGCCACCACGGCGACGTGTCCTGCACGTCGACCACGTCGTGGCCCCCCGCGCGCACCGTCGCGATGGCCACCGGAAGGTCGTTGACCTTGAGGGTCACGTGATGGATCGTCGGGCCGAACCGGTCCAGGAACGGCGGCACGAACCCACCGCCCTCCGGCGGTGGCCCGAGCAGCTCGAGCTTGCCCCCGCCGGCCATCCGCACCTGCGCGTACGTGAACAGCTCGTAGGTCTCGCAGACGACCATGCCGCCACCCACCGCGTCACGCCAGTGGGCGAGCGCGACGTCGACGTCGGCGACGGCGATCGCGACGTGGTCGAGTGTGACGTCCAGCGCGTCGGCCACGGCGGATCCTTTGACGGGGTGCGGCGCGAGGACGCTACCAGCCGCTCGGCAGCGCCTGCCCCTCGGCGAACCCCGAGCGCGTCTGGATCCCGAGCACCGCGCGTTCGTGCAGCTGTTCGAGGGTCGCCGCGCCCGCGTATGAGCACGCGCTGCGCACACCTGCGGTGATCGAGTCGAGCAGGTCCTCGACACCGGGCCGCAGCGCGTCGAGGTACATCCGCGCCGACGAGATCCCCTCCTCGAAGAACTGCTTGCGGGCGCGCTGCAGTGCGTCCTCGCCCGCCGTGCGACGGTCCACGGCTCTCGCGGACGCCATGCCGAAGCTGACCTTGTAGGGGCGTCCGTCGGGGTCGTGCTCGAGATCCCCCGGGGACTCGTGGGTGCCGACCAGCCACGACCCGATCATGACGTTGCCGGCACCGGCGGCGAGCGCCAGCGCCACGTCACGGGGGGTGCGGATGCCGCCGTCGGCCCACACGTGGCCACCGAGCCGGCGGGCCTCGGCGGCGCAGTCGACGATCGCAGACAGCTGCGGACGACCGACGCCCGTCGTCACGCGCGTGGTGCACATCGCGCCCGGCCCGACACCGACCTTGACGATGTCGGCGCCGGCAGCGATGAGATCGCGCGTGCCTTCGACCGTCACGACGTTGCCGGCCACCACGGGGACCGGCGGATCGAGCGCCCGCACCTCGGCCACCGCCGTCAGCATGCGCTCCTGGTGTCCGTGCGCGGTGTCGACGACCAGCACGTCGACGCCGGCGTCGAGCAGCAGCTTGGCGCGCTCGCCCGCCGCGGAGCCGATGCCGATCGCGGCGCCGACGCGCAGGCGGCCACCGGCGTCGAGCGCCGGGTCGTACAACGTCGAACGAACGGCCCCCGACCGTGTGAGCACGCCGGCCAACTGGCCGTCAGCGTCGACGACCGGCGCGACACGGCGGCGGGCGTCGGCGAGCCGGCGGAACCCCTCCGCGGGAGCGATGGTGTCGGGCACGGTGACCACGCCGGTCGACATCACCGTGTCGAGTTGCGCGAAGCGGTCGACGTCGACGCAGTCGGCCGACGTCACGATGCCCACCGGTACGCCCTGCTCAGTGATGACCACCGCATCGTGGGCGCGCTTGGGTAGCAGCGCGAGCGCGGCACCCACCGTGTCGTGCCGTTCGAGGGTGATCGGTGTCTCGAACACCGGATGGCGGCGCTTGTGGGTGGCGATGACGTCGGTCACGATCTCGTCGGGGATGTCCTGGGGGATGATCGCGATGCCGCCACGCCGCGCCACCGTCTCGGCCATCCGACGGCCTGACACGGCCGTCATGTTGGCGGTCACCACCGGGATCGTCGTGCCGGAGCCGTCCACCGTGGACAGGTCGACGTCGAGCCGGGAGCCGACGTCGGACCGGTTCGGCACCAGGAAGGCGTCGTCGAACGTCAGGTCGTGGGTGGGCACATGGCCCTGCAGGTAGCGCACCGCCGGCCGATCATCGCGGGTGGTCAACACCTCCATCCTGGCACGGCCGTAGCCGATGCCGCCGCTCGTGTCCACCCGCCCGGGGGCGTATCTACGGGACACGTGCGAAATGCGTACGGACGCCCGTGATGCAATAGTGTTGCGCCTGATGCGGGCGACGAAGTTCAGCGTGCGCGCCACCGCCGTGTTCTTCACGAGCGTCGTGGTGTTCGCGTCGATGGTGGTCATTGCTCGCAGCCTGCAACTGCAGAGTGACCTCGCGCCATTTCGCCCCTCGTCGGACCTCGAGCCGCCGTCGGAGGCCGCGGCCGAGCCGGCATGGCCACAGACGACGACCGGCCTCGGCCAACCACGTCGCGTGGGCGATGCCGGGATCAGCGACGAGCCCCAGACGGTCGTGACGGCCAGCCCGGTGCCCGAGGACCCGGTGGGCGAGGACGACGACGCATCCGCGCCGTCGCGCGTCACGGCCACGGTCCGTCGCGGATCGACGACCACGCGCACGCCGTCGACGGGAACGGCGTCGGACTCGACGTCGCAGTCGACGACACGGACCACCTCGACGACGAGCGACCAGGACGGCACGCGCGACAAGCCGGACAAGCCGCCACATCCCGAACCTGGTGGACCAGACAAGGACCCCAAGCCGGCACCCGAGCCCGAACCGACGCCGGAACCGTCACCGACGCCGTCCGAGGAGCCGAGCGAATCGATCGAGTCGTCGGCGACCGAGACCACGCTCGAGGGAGCCAGCGAGCCCGCGACGTCACCCTAGACCGCACCGCGGTCCAACCCCCGGTCCATCCCCCTGGTACAAGAACTGCCGCACGCTCGCCGCGATCCTGGGCGTCGCCACCGTGCCATTCGTCCTGCCGTGGATCCCCGGCCTCCCGAACGGGTTCTGGGGCCAGGCCGCCGACCGGCAGACGGTCGGGGCGCGGGGTGACGCGCGCCGCGCCCCGACCGTCAGGCAGCACCCATGGCATCGTCGTCGGCCGGCTCCACGTCCACCCCGCACGCGGGGCTGGGCGTCACGCAGGACTCTCGGCTGGCACTCGTCCACGCACCCGACGGCTGGACGGGGGGCTGCTGCACCCACTTCCTGACGGCGTCCGGGTGCGTCGGATCGCCCGTGGGCGTCCCGGCACAGGGTGGTTGTCGAATCACGCGTCAACGCCAGCATCGGACAACCACCTCGTCATCGGGCACCAAAGGTGGTTGCCCCTTCGCGGGGTGGGCGTCCGGCACCGGGGTGGTTGTCAAATGACCCGTTCACGCCAGCATCGGACAACCACCTCGTGATCTGGCGCTGAAGGTGGTTGTCCGTTGGCGTGGTGGGTGCAGGATCAGGCGGCCGCGAGCGACCACAGGTCCAGCAGCAGCGACTCGACGGCGAGCGTCATCGCGACGTTGAGCTCGAGCTCCTCGCGGCGCGCGAACAGCGTGTCGATCGACGCCAGCAGGGCGCGCTCGGACAGCTCTGCCGCGTCCGCGCGCAGGCCGTCCGGGTCATCGGCGTGGATGGCGACGTCCGGGTCGGCGCCACGGCGGACCAGCAGGACGTCGCGGTACCAGCAGGCGAGGTCGTCCAGCGCCGTCTGTGCCACGACGGTCCGGGTCTCCCGCTCGCGACGCGTCGCCCGCTGCTCCACCTGGCGGACCACGTCGCGGGGCGGCGCATCACCGTAGAACTCGGCCAGCTGCGCCCGTTCGCGCTTGGCGTCCTCCCGCACATCGGCGACGGCGCGCTTCATCTCGTTGTCGAGATCGGCGGCCGCGATCAGTGCGAATCCCGGACCCTGCCCGCGGAGCTCACGCGGTATGCTGCGGTGCCGCTTGAGGTCATCGATGCCCTGCGCCGTGAGCAGGGCGCGCAGCCGTGCCGGCGACCCGGTCGCCGCACGCACGGCGAGGTCGCGGTCCTGCGCCGAACGCGTCTCCACCGTGGCCGCGAGCTCCGCCATCGTGTCCCGGTCCCACGGTGACACCCGGACCTCACGACAGCGCGACAGGATCGTGTCGGGCAGTTCGTCAGGATCGGCGAGCTCGATCAGCCACACCGTCCGCGGCGGTGGTTCCTCCAGCATCTTGAGAAACGCGTTGGCGGCCGCCTCGTTCATGCGGTCGGCGTCGATGATCCGCAGCACCTTGTAGCGGCCCTCGGCCGCGGTCCGCGACGCCACGTGCGTCCATGACTCGCGCACGTCGCCGACGCGGTGGACGGCCCCGACCGGCGCGAACTCCCAGTACGCGGGATGCGCGCCGCGCAGGCTGCGGGCACACGACGAGCACGCCCCGCACCCGGTCGGCGCGACCGTGCAGTTGAGCGCCGCCGCGAGGGACCGTGCGAGCTCCTGCTGCCCGACGCCGGTCGGACCGACGACGGCCCACGCGTGCCCGACGCGGTCCGCCGCCACGGCATCGCGCAACGCGTCGGCGGGGCGCCGTTGCCCCGGCACGTCCCAGATCGTCACGACGGTTCCTCCACGGGTTCGGGCGCCTCCAGGCCCAGGCGCGCGTCCACGACGGCGGCCACCTGAGCGGCCACCTCATCGATGTCACCGGTCGCGTCGATGACGACGAACCGGTCGGGCTCCTCCTTCGCGAGCGCGGCGAACCCGGCGGCGACCCGCTCGTGGAAATCCTGGGGCTGCCCCTCCAGCCGGTCGGCCGCGTCCACCCCACGGCGACGGCGCGCCCGCTCCAGACCGTCGGACGCGGGCAGGTCGAGCAGCACCACCAGGTCGGCGCGGGTCCCACCCGTCGCCCACCGGTTGACGTCGGCGAGGGCGCTGATCTCCAGTCCGCGTCCGTGTCCCTGGTAGGCCAGCGAACTGTCCACGTAGCGGTCGGACACCACGACGGCGCCACGTCGCAGCGCCGGCGCGATCACCTGCGTGACGTGCTCGGCTCTCGCGGCCGCATACAGCAGCGCCTCGGCTCGGTCGTCGAGGGCGTCGCCCTCGCGTGCGAGCAGGATCTCGCGGATCGCCTCGGCCGCAGGCGTGCCACCGGGCTCGCGGGTCGAGACGACGTCGACACCGCGTGCGCCGAGGTGCTCGGTGAGGCGCGCAGCCTGCGTCGTCTTGCCGGAACCCTCGACACCCTCGAACGCGATGAGCAGGCCGTCGGTCGCAGCGGACGCGGGCTCGACCGGTTCGTTCGGACCTGCCGCGCGCCAGATGGCCCGCGCCGATCGCAGCGAGAACCAGAGTGCGACCAGGCCACCGAGCAGCATGGTGATGCGTGGCCCCGACAGCGTCACCGACGCCGCGGCATCGCCGGTCCCGGCGATGCCGATGTTGATGACCTCGATCGACCCTGCGAGGAACGGCGCCAGCGCCAGCGCCGCGAACGTCGCCACCCGGGTGGCGGTGTAGAACGACGCGAACGTGCGACCCCGGCTCTCGTCGGCGGTGTAGGCGTGCAGCAGGGTGTAGCCGGTGACGACCGTCAGTCCGGCGAACGCGCCGAGCGCCGCCCCCAGCAGCAGCGTCGTGATCCAGTCGTTGTTGACGGCCAGCACCGTCGCAGCCAGCGACGTCAGCACGAGACCGATCGGGTAGACCCTTTCGGTGCGGAACCGGTTGGTGAGCACCGGTACCGCGAGGATGCCGACGATCAGACCCCCGCCGACCGCCGTGACCATCGTGAACCAGTCACCCTCGGGCCGACCGAGCACGCTGTCGACGAACACGGGACCGATGGTCACGACGATCGCCGCGCCGAAGAACACCCCTGTGACGCCGGTGACCAGCGCGTACACCAGCGGCTCGTCGGCGATCGCCTGCAGTCCCTCACGCACCTCGGCGTACATGCCCGGCGAGTCGCCGTCCTCGTCGACCTCGCGGACCGGGCTGTCCGCTCCGTCCGGCGGGTGGATGCGCGAAACGAACAGGGCCGAGACGAAGAACGTCATCCCGTCGAGCACCAGCACCGCACGCACGGGCTCGGTCGTCAGCAACGAGTCGGGCAGCAACGTCACGAGGCCGACCATCGCGGCCGCGAGCGCCGCGCCGAACGGCAGCGGGCCGTACGTGACCAGGAAGTTGAGCTGGTTGGCCTGGGTCAGCTCCGACCTGTCGATCAGCGCCGGCAGCATCGCGTCCTTGGCGGACATGAACAGCAGCGCGAGCGTCTCGATCAGGAACGTCAGCGCGAAGATCGCGACCAGGTCGCCGGAGAACGCCATGACACAGAACAACGTGCCGCGGGCCACGTCGACGATCGTCATCAGCCGCCGCCGGGGATAGCGGTCGGCGAGCACGCCGGCGACCGGGCCGACCAGCAGGCTCGGCACGAGGCGGGCCATCATGATGCCGCCCAGGCTGAACAACTGCACCCGGCTGCTCTCTGCGACGCTGACCACGAGCGTCTGCAGCGCGAACAGCCCGGCCCAGTCCCCGAGGCTTGTGATCAGGGCTGCGAAGAACCAGAAGCGATAGTTGCGGTTGGCGAGCAGCGACCGGTAGGACGCGACCGTTGCGGGGCTGCGCAGGTACCTCGGGTCGGTCTGCCCGGCCCCGCTCATCGCTGGACCGGCGGCCATGACGTCGGTGGCGCTCCTCTCGTTCCGGCGCCTCGCGCCGTCCCAGCAGCGTAGCGGCAGGCACGCATGTTCGTGCATGGCCCGCGCCCCGCTGGGCCGGCCAGTCCTCCCGGCCGCGGGCAGCTGGGGGCGTTGACGCCGCCGTGTGCTGTGTCCGATCATGGCGATCGCTGATGTCCAGGCGTGACAGGAGGGCTGCGTGACACGGGTCGACCTCCCCGACGACGCGGCGGTCGGCGCCGACGCGCACGTCGACGCCGACGTGCTCACACGCATCGAGCAACGCGTGCTGTGGCTGGCGGTGCGGATGGTCGACATCGCCAACACCGGCGACGCCGGTGGCATCAAGGTCGGCGGGCACCAGGCGTCGTCAGCGTCGATGGTCTCGCTGATGACCGCGCTGTGGTTCGGGCACCTGCGCCGCGACGACAAGGTCGCGGTCAAGCCGCACGCGTCACCCGTGTACCACGCGATCAAGTACCTCACGGGCGAGCTCGACCGCGCGTACCTGACCCGGCTGCGGCGGCGTGGCGGCCTGCAGGCGTACCCGTCGCGCACGAAGGACCCCGACGTCGCGGACTTCTCCACCGGCTCGGTCGGGCTCGGCGCTGTCGCCCCGCTGTTCTCGGCGGCCACCCGACGCTACGTGGACCGTCACTTCGGCGATAGACCCCCGGCGCGGTGCATCGCCACCGTCGGCGACGCCGAGCTCGACGAGGGCAACGTGTGGGAGGCGATCGCCGACCCGGTCACCGCGGGCCTCGGCAACGTCATGCTGATCGTCGACCTCAACCGTCAGAGCCTCGATCGGGTGGTGCCCGGGATCGCGTCGACCCGGCTGCAGCGCTTCTTCGCCGATGCCGGCTGGCACGTCGTCGAGGCGAAGTACGGACGCAGGCTGCAGGCGATGTTTGCCGAGCCGCACGGCGACGCGCTGCGCGCCCACATCGACGCCATGCCCAACGAGGCCTATCAGGCGTTGTTCGCCCACACCGGCGCCGCCCTGCGTGAGCGGGCGGCCGGCGCCGATCCCGCGGTGCGACGCCTGCTCGACGGCGTCGACGACGAGGCGCTGCCCGGCCTGCTCTTCAACCTCGGCGGGCACGACCACGACGAACTGCTCGCGACCTTCGCCGCGTGCGACGCCGAGGCGTCACGTCCGAGCATCGTGTTCGCGTACACGATCAAGGGCTGGGGCCTGCCCATCGCCGGCGACCCGCTGAACCACAGCCGACTGCTCACGTCCGACCAGATCGACGATCTGCGGGTGGCCAGTGGTCTGCCCGCCGACGACGAGTGGGCGCGGTTCGATCCCGACTCGCCCGAGGGTCGCCTGTGCGCCGCCGTCGGCGAGGAGCTCAACAACGTCCCCCCGCCGCCGCGGCCCAGCCTGCCGGTCCCGACCACGACGATGCGACGGGACGTGACCAAGCCGACCTCGACCCAGGAGGCGTTCGGACGCACGCTGACCGCGCTGGCCGACGACGCGGCGGTCGGACCGCGGCTGGTCACGGCGTCGCCCGACGTGTCGATCTCGACCAACCTGGGGTCGTGGATCAACAAGGCCGGGGTCTTCGCTCCTGCGCCGCTCGACGACCACGGCGGTGCGGACCGGCTGCTGCGGTGGGCACCAGGGCCGGACGGTCGTCACGTCGAGCTGGGCATCTCGGAGATGAACCTGTTCCTGTTGCTGTGCCAGCTCGGTCTCGCGCACGAGCATCACGGTGAGCTGCTGCTGCCGGTCGGCACCGTCTACGACCCGTTCGTGCTGCGCGGACTCGATGCGTTCGTCTACGCGCTGTACAGCGGTGCGCGGTTCGTGCTCGCGGGCACGCCGTCCGGTGTCACGCTGGCACCGGAGGGCGGAGCGCACCAGTCCACGATCACGGCCTCGGTCGGCGTGGAACTGCCGGGCGTCGCCTTCGCCGAACCGACGTACGCCGCCGAGGTCGACTGGCTGCTGTGCGATGGGCTCGGCCGCCTGACGGCGGCCGACGGCGAGAGCCTGTACCTGCGCCTGTCCACCCGCCCGATCGACCAGTCACCGTTCCACACCGCCCGACGGCGGATGGGCGACGACGGACTGCGCGCCGACGTGCTCGCCGGTGGCTACCGACTGATCACGCCGTCCAACGACGGACGACCCCGCGTCGACCTGGTCGCCAGCGGTGCGATCGTCCCGGACGTGCTCGCGGCCGCCACCGTGCTCGACGACGAGGGCGTCGACCCCGCGGTGACCGTGGTGACCAGCGCCGATCGCCTGTACCGCGGCTGGCAGGCCGGCCTGCGCTCCGCGGCCGCACACGCCACCGCCCGGGTGCCCCCAGCGCACCTGGGCGACCTGCTGGGCGGCGGCGACGTGCCGATCGTGTCCGCCCACGACGCGTCCGGACATGCGCTCGCATGGCTCGGCTCGGCGGTCGGCGCCCAGCAGATCCCCCTCGGCGTCGAACGATTCGGTGAGTCCGGCACCATCGCCGACCTGTACGACCTGGTGGGCATCAGCACCGATCACATCGTCAACGCCGCACTGCTCGCCATCGCCGGCGTCACCTGACGTCCCGCCTGCACCGCAGGCGTGGGTGGATCGACACCCGCCACACCATCGACCGCATCGACATCACCGGCGACGGCACGGTGTCCGGTCGCCCGATCCCCGACCTCCGCGCACGACGTTCGTACGTGGCAGGCTGCAGGGACGCTGCGCCGTCCACGGGCGCATCACGACGGCGGGACAGCACCACCATGACATCAGCACCGCGGCCGGCGCCCCGGCCCGGCGGCCTCGACGCCGCGCTCGGCGGCGTGCGCGGAGCCATGGCGACGCTCGATCAGTACCGCACGGCGCATGGGACCAACGCCGAGGGCG
The DNA here is from genome assembly GCA_036374135.1 of Euzebyales bacterium. NCBI lineage: Bacteria > Bacillati > Actinomycetota > Nitriliruptoria > Euzebyales > Euzebyales bacterium. Next base: position 126,369 of record DASUUK010000113.1, on the reverse strand, counting down.
GGGACCCGGCGCACCATGCCAGCCCGGATCTGCTCGTGCGGCACACCATGAACTACGTTCTCGCCGCCGACATCGCCCAGCACGTGCGCGTCGACGGTCCCGTGCTCGACGTCGGCAGTGGTGTCGGTGTCTTCTCGTCGTGGCTGGCGCGACAGTTGCGGCGTCCGGCGCACCTCGTCGACCACGATCCCTCCGTGCTGCAACTCGCGCACCGGTCGTTCGCCGACGTCGCCGCCCACACCGACATCGCCGACGCCCCGAAGGCCGCGGTGGTCACGGCGATGGAGGTCCTGGAGCACATCCGCTACGCCGACCAGCTCAACTTCGTCCGTGGCCTGCTCGACCACGCCGTCCCGGGTGGCGTCGTGATCTGCTCCACACCCGACGAGCGCGGCTACCTCGGTGGGTGGTCGGGCTATGCCCCGCACATCGGGACGCTGGACGCCGTGAGCCTGCGCACCCTGCTGCACAACGCCGGCGGGCTGCCGGTCGACGTGTGGCGCATCGACGGGCCGGGCTTCCGCCTGGGCCGCCTGCAGCGCGTCGGCGAACCGATCGCCAACCGCGTGTGGGCGACGGTGCAGTCGCGTCTGCCCGGTGTGACCCACCGCCTGGCCGGTGTCGTGGGACGACGCCGTCGCGGCGGCGCGGACGCGTTCGACCCGGGCCCACCGGACGACGCGTTCACGGTCACCCTCGCCACTTCCGACGGCGCCGGCACGGGCCTGCTGGCGGCGGTGCACATCCCCGACACGTAGCACCGATGAGCCTGCGGCACGGGCGGGCGACGCACGGCGGCGCGGACAGGGCCGCAAGGGCCGCACAGGTCGAGGCAGGCGCGCGACGGCGAGGGCCGCCGCGGTCGAGGCGCGCGGGCGCCCCGGCTCAGGCCGCCGCGGACTCGTCCCGGCCGGGCACGACCTCGGTCGTTCCGACGCGCGGTGGATCGGCGTCGACCGGCGTCTTCTCGCCGCAGTGCGCGCACGTGCCGACCGGGTTCTTGGCGTTCTTGCGTGGCGGCTTCAGTGGGCCACCGCAGTTCGGACACGGCTGGGCCAGCGGGGTCGTCCACATCGCGAAGTCGCAGTCCGGGTACCGGTTGCAGCCGTAGAACGGCTTGCCGTGCCGGCTGCGCCGTTCGGTGAGCTGCCCCATCCCGCACTTCGGGCAGTCGAAGCCGATGTGCATTTCGACGTTGACGATGCCCTTGCACTTCGGGTAGTCCTGGCAGCCGTAGAAGGGCCCGTACCGCCCCTCGCGACGGATCATCGCCTTGCCGCACTCGGGACAGCGCACGCTCTCGTCGGGCTGCAGCTCCTCGATCGTCGTCACGTTGCCCTCGGCGTCGAGCGGCAGCGTGCCGTCGCACTCGGGCCACCGGCTGCACGACGCGAACCACTGGCGCGACTTGCCGCTGAACACCTTCTCCATCGGCGCGTCGCACGTGGGGCACGTCGCGCCGTCCAACGGCAGGCGCGGGCGCTCCGGCTTGCGGTCGGCGATCCACTCGTCGACCTCGCCCAGGAATTCACGCACCATGGGGCCCCACGCCTGGCTGCCGGCCGCGATCTCGTCCAGCTCGTCCTCCATGCGCGCGGTGAAGCTGGTGTCGACGACCTCGGCGAAGTGCTGCTTGAGGTAGGCGGTCACGACCTCGCCGAGCGCGGTCGGGAAGAACCGGCGCGACTCGAGCCGCACGTACTCGCGGTTGAGCAGCGTCTGGATGATCGAGGCGTACGTCGACGGCCGACCGATACCCTCCGACTCCAGCGCCTTGACCAGGCTGGATCCCGTGTAGCGCGACGGCGGGGATGTGAAGTGCTGCTCACCGCGGACGTCGACCAGGGCCAGCGTCTGCCCGTCGACCAGGTCGGGCAGGGATGCAGTGACCTCGTCGACCGTGCCGTCGTCGGTGCCCTCGACGTAGACGGCGATGAAGCCGTCGAACTTGAGGATGCGTCCGGTGACCCGGTACGTCAGCTCCGTTGCTTTCCCGCCGGTGGGGGTGGCGGTGCCCACGATGTCGGCGCGCACCGAGTCGTAGACCGCCGGCGCCATCTGGGTGGCGACGGTGCGCTTCCAGATCAGTTCGTACAGTGCGGCCTGGTCACGGTCGAGGTGACGCGCGACCCGCGTCGGGCGGCGCATGGCGCTCGTCGGGCGGATCGCCTCGTGCGCCTCTTGGGCGTTCCTGCTGCTGCGCGAGTACCGCCTCGGCCTGTCCAGCGAATAGCGTTCGCCGTAGTCGGTTCGCACCAGCTCCGACAGCTCGCCGAGCGCCGTGTTGGACAGGTTCGTCGAGTCGGTACGCATGTATGAGATGAGTCCGGTCGGACCCTCGTCGCCGAGTGCGATGCCCTCGTACAGCTGCTGGGCGATCCGCATGGTCCGCCCGGGCGCGAAGCCCAGCTTGCGCTCCGCCTCCTGCTGCAGCGTCGACGTGGTGAACGGCGGCGCGGGATTCTTCCTGGTCTCGCGCCGCGTGACGTCCGTGACCGTCCACCCGTCGACCGCGCGGCTCAGGCCCTCGAGACGCCGGGCCTCGTCGACGTCGCGGATGACATGCAGCTTCGCGGTCCGATTGCCGCCGCGGAGGTCCGGGGACGCGTCCTTGTCGATGGCCTCGTCGTACTTCTTGGGGTCGGTGATCCGTTGGTCGTCGACGCTGTAGAGCTCCGACGCGAACGCGGTGCCGTCGCGGTCGAAGTCACCGTGCAGGCTCCAGTACTCCTGCGCGACGAAGCGGCGGATCTCGTCCTCGCGGTCGACGATCATGCGCAGCGCGACCGACTGGACGCGGCCGGCTGAGATGCCGCTCGCGACGTTGCGCCACAGCGTGGGCGACACGCGGTACCCGACGATGCGGTCGACCGCGCGGCGTGCCTGCTGGGCATCGACCAGGTGCTGGTCGATGCGGCGCGGCTGGTCGAAGGCCGCGAGCACGGCATCCCTCGTGATCTCGCTGAACACCACGCGGTTCTCGGTCGCGGTGTCGATGTCGGCGACCTCGGCCACGTGCCAGGCGATCGCCTCGCCCTCACGATCGAGGTCGGTCGCGAGGAACACGTGGTCGGCGGCCTTCGCAGCCCTTCGGATCGACGTCACGACCTTCGACGAGCCCTTCGGGACCTCGTAGCGCAGGGAGACGTCTTCGGCGGACGTGTCGACGGCGAAGTCGCTGCGCGGCAGGTCACGGATGTGCCCGACCGACGCCAACACCTTGTAGTTGCCGCCGAGGTACTTCTCGATCGTCTTCGCCTTCGCCGGCGACTCGACGATCACCAGGTTCTTCGCCAAGAGCTCTCCAGATCTGCACTGCGCGCTGCTTCTCAGAACTACCGCGGACCCTCCGACACGGCGATCCGTGTGTGGCACGGCCGCACCATGTCGACGCCGGACCGACGTCACACCCTCGGTGACGCCCACTGTTGCCCCGCGTCCCTACCACTCCTACACGCCATGGCGAGCGTCGCACAACCCCGCTGTCCACAGCGCCCCACCGCCAGCGCCCCGCCGAGGGGCGGCGCGCACCGGCTCAGGAGTCGACCCTCGCGATGGTGGGAACCGGACCGATGCACCGCTCGTACGTGGTCAGGGCGTACCGGTCGGTCATGCCGGCGACGTAGTCGGCCACCTGCCGCAACCGGTCCGCATCGTGTTCACGATACGTGTCCGGGATCTGTTCCGGGTAGTCCAGGTGGTACTCGATCAGCTGGCGGGTGACGGTGGTCGCCGCCAGTTTGTGCTCGGCGAGCCGCTCACTGAGGTAGACCCGCTCGAACATGAACGTCCGCAGACGCTGCATCATTCCCGCCATCTCAGGATCCATCGCCAGTTCGTCCGTGGCGACCGTGTGATCGACGATAGCCCGGAGCAGTTGACCGATCCACGCGCCGCTCGGCGCACCGAGGCGCTCCACCACCTCGCGCGGCAGCTCATCGATCGTCAGGAAGCCGGCGCGGACAGCGTCACGGGCGTCGTGCGTGAGGTACGCGATGCGGTCGCCCCACCGCACGCAGGCGCCCTCGGCCGTCGCCGGGCCCGGTGTGACGCGCCACGTGTGCGCCCGGATGCCGTCGCGGACCTCCCACGTGAGGTTCGCAGGCTCGAGGACATCGAAGATCCGGACCCCCTGGGCGCCGTGCTGCCAGCCCGGGATCACCTCGGCGAGCACGTCCTCGCCCGCGTGACCGAACGGCGTGTGCCCCACGTCGTGGCCCAGCGCGATCGCCTCGGCGAGCGGCTCGTTGAGTCCGAGGGTGACCGCCAGCGCGCGCGTCACCTGGGTCACCTGGAGGGCATGGGTCATGCGCGTGACGTAGTGGTCACCATCGGGGTCGATGAACACCTGCGTCTTATGCTTGAGCCGGCGGAACGCCTTGGAGTGAAGGATCCGGTCACGATCCACCTCGAAGCAGGTGCGGTCGGGATCCTCCTCCTCGGAGCGCGGACGGCCGCGGGACGCGCACGACCGGGTGGCCGCCGGCGCCAACTGTCGTTCCTGTACCTGTCGGATCGACCGATCACGGTACCTGTACTGAGCGGGCATGATGGTCAGAGCCTAAGCCGATCGCCGGCAGGTCCGCGTCCGTCAGGGTCGACGACGCGCCGCCGGCCGACCCGTGTGGAGCGTACGGGAGCACTCCACGCACCGCCGTCGCACCATGCCGACACGACACAGGAGGCGGGTCGCGCTCATGGTCCTACGTGCAGACGCCGACGACCGTCGCGACGTCGATGGGGCGAGCGCGTGCCACGCGGAGGCGCTGAGCAAGGTGTACGGCACGGACGACACAGCGGTCCACGCACTGCGTGACGTCACCCTCGACATCCCCCGTCGCTCCTTCACCGCCATCATGGGTCCGTCAGGCTCGGGCAAGTCGACCCTGCTGCACTGCCTCGCCGCGCTCGACACGCCGACGTCGGGCCGGGTGTTCCTGGGCGACACCGAGCTGACCGCGCTGAGCCGACGCCGGCAGGCCCGGGTCCGACGCGACCGCATCGGCTTCGTGTTCCAGGCCTACAACCTGGTGCCGACCCTCGACGCGTTGGAGAACATCACGCTGCCGCAGCTGCTGGCCGGACGGTCGCCCGACCACGAGTGGCTGGACCACGTGATCAGTCGGATGGGGCTCGGCGACCGGATCCACCACCGCCCCGACGAGCTGTCCGGGGGTCAGCAGCAGCGCATCGCGTTGGCGCGGGCCCTGGCCGGACGACCCGAGGTCATCTTCGCCGACGAGCCGACAGGCAACCTCGACACCACGACCAGCGGCGAGATGCTTACACTCCTCAGGGACGCCGTCGATCAGTTCGAACAGACGGTGGTGACGGTCACACACGATCCGTCGGTCGCCAGGTACGCCGATCAGATCCTGCAGTTCTCGGACGGCAGGGTCGTCGACCGCCACGATCGGCGGGCCGTCGGAGAGGGGTCCGACCCCCACCATGACAGCGATGTCGCCGGTTCCGGCGGCCCGGATCACCGCGGCCCGGCCGACACACCACCACGACCAGATGGGCAGCACACCATGCGCAGTCGAAGGAGACGACAGCCGGGCGAGCCGAACCCAGGCCGTCCGATGGTGGGATCCGATGACGAGGTCGAGGTCGCCCGCCAGGAACGTTGGCTGCAGCGCATCAGGGAGCAGTTCGAGGCCGAGCAGGACAGTGACGCGGCGTTCGACCAAGGTCCGCGCGACGCTGGTGCGCAGTGGGACGACCCGCCGATCGAACAGCCGGTGACGCGCCGACCGGCCGACAACGCGGCTCGCCGCCGACCGCAGCACGATCCTGAACCGCACCCGGCCGACCGCAGCCACGAGGCGTCGTTCTGGCAGGAGCAACAAGCCCGTGCAGAGGACGACCGTCTCCGAGCCGAGACTGACGACGCGGACGGCCACGACACACGACGCCGCTTCCGAACTCCGCCGCCACCGACGCCGGCGCCACACCAGGTGAACGGCGCCGCCACGAACGGCCATCACCGACACGCGGTCGAGTGGAACCGGGACCACGATCCGGCGGCCCGAGACGGCAGCCGCGCCACATGGAACGACCGCGATGACGACCCGGCGCGGTCCACCCGCAACGGCACGTGGGGTGCGACCGACCACCCCGTCGCGCCGACTGACGGTGACTGGTTGCCTGCGATGCGGTCGTGGGTCGACGACCGGTACGCCGACGCCGTTCCGGCTGACGCCCACAGCGACCGCGCGCCCAGCAGGGGGCACCGGACGGACGGCCACCCCCGCACACACGACCACGAGGATCTGCCGGGCGCCCACCAGCACCAGACCGACACGTACGACGCACCGGCCGACGCCCACCAGCACCACGCCGACGGCTACCGCGAGCCCGCCGACACCCACCAGCACCACGCCGACAGCTACCGCCGCGGGGGTCCCCCCGACGGGTACGGGCGGTACGCCGACCCAGACCGGCGGTGGGCCGGCCATGACCACGACCCCGAGGACACGTACCGAGACGTCAGCCACGACGATCCGGACGCCGCGCACCACCCCACCCCGCATGGGGCGTCGGACCAGGTCGACGCACCGTGGTCGCGACCAGAGACCGACCCGCTGACCTCGACGGCACGGATCGGATCGACGGCCGCTGGGCCCGATCACGACTCGGCCGACCCGTGGGCTCCGCCGGACGCGCGGAAGGCCGAGGAGTACCGCACCGAGCAGGGCGCGGTCCGGCGCGGTAGCAACTTGTCCCACGACAGCGGAGATCTGTGGGCCACCGCGCGGTTCGATCGGGACGTGGTGCAGGCTGCGGCGTCCACGCCCGAGGAGGCGGACACGGTCGAGGACGTGCCGTCGGCCGCCGTCGACCGGTCCGCCGAACCGGTCGACGACCCGGCCGTCGCAGCGATCGATGACGATCTCGCCGAACCGACCCACGAGGCGGCCCCGGCACTCGCGGACCACCCCGCCGAACCGACCCACGAGGCGCCGCCCGCCCTCGCCGCGCCGTCGTACGGCCCGTCGGCCCAACAGGCCGGTCCGGGCGACGACGACTCCACCGACCGGCCCGACCGGGCGATCCACGAGCCGGCAACGCACGACCTCGGCGACGACTCCGTGGGTCCGATCGACGAGCCGACCACTGGCGGGGACGCCGCGCCGGCCGCGCCCGGGGTCACCCCCGCGGGCGACGACAGCGATCAGTGGGGTTCCGCCTGGGACGGTGACGCGGACCCGGCACTCGACGAGGTGTGGATGCCGACGTTCGGGCACGCGTCGCAGTCCGTGGGATCCGGGACGCACGTCGCCGACAGCGCCGCGCCTGTCGACGACGAGGACGGCGCCGGGTGGCCACGGCACGCGGCGATGCAGTCACGCGATCCGCACGACGACGCTGGCCTGCCCCACGATCGGGAGCCGCAGGACACGTGGCGATCGGACGCGCACGCGCCGGATGTCAACCGGACGGCCGACCATCGATGGGCCGTTGACCACGGTGTCGTTGATGACGCCGACGACGCCCCCGCCCCCGCCGACGACGTCGCGCCGGTGCGGCCGCGGGCGGCGGGCGACGGGGGGGAGCCTCGCGTCGAACGGTCCGCCGAGCCGGTGGACGAACCGCCGGTCCCTGCTCCCCTGGCGTCCCTGCGCAACACGCGTCGCGCCGACGGGGCCGACGATGCGCGGGCGGCACTCGAGTCGCTCCAGCAGCAACTCGACCGCCTGTCGGGTCGCGCCGGGCGGCGCGGCGGTCCGCGCCCGCGACCCGGGACGCCCCGCGGCACGAATCGACGCCCGCCGGGCTGATCATGTGGCGGATCGCCTGGGGCAGCGTGCGCGGACACCTGCTGCGCACCGTCGCCACCGCGGTGTCGGTCGTGTTCGGGGTCGCCTTCGTGACCGGGACGTTCGTCTTCACCGACACGGTCCGCGACGCCTTCGAAGCGTTGTTCGGCTCGACCGTCGAAGGTGCCGATCTGATCGTGTCGTCGGCGGCAGGGGCCGACAGCGGCCAGCGCGGCGTGCCGTCGCAGATGGCCGAGCAGATCTCCGAGGTGCCCGGGGTCGCCGAAGCTGAGCCCCGCTACCGCGGCCTGGCCAGGCTCGCCCGCGACGACGGCGCCTTCCTGGGCGGCTTCGGGGCGGTCACGCAGGGCATCGACGCGACGACCATGCCGGGGGCACTCGACCTGCGGGACGGAAGGATGCCGTCGGCGGACGACGAGATCGCCATCGACGCCGCAAGCGCCGACGAGCTCGGGCGAGCCGTCGACGACGAGACCGGCGTCCTGCTCGACGGAGCGGTCGAGACGTATCGGATCACGGGCCTGATCGATCCGCCGGCGGCCGTCCGCGACCTGGCGGGATCCACCACCGTGGTGTTCAGCGACGCCGCGGCCGAGCGGCTGTACGGGACTGACGGCGCGACATACATCGCCGTTCGGAGCGACGATGGCGACCTCGCGGCGTTGGGCGACGCACTGACCAGGCAGCTCGGATCCGGCGTGGAGGTGCTGACCGTCGACGAGCTCGTCACCGACTCCGTCGCGCAGGTCGGTGACTTCCTGAGCTTCCTGACGCGGGGCCTGCTCGTCTTCGCCGGTGCCGCCCTGCTGGTCGGCGCGATCATCATCTTCAACACGTTCGGCATCACCGTCGCACAGCGCACACGCGAGCTGGCGCTGATGCAGGCGGTCGGCGCCGATGGCCGGCAGGTGCTGAGCGCCGTGCTCGCCGAGGCCGCACTCATCGGGGTCATCGGGTCTGTCCTGGGGGTTGGTGTCGGCATCGGCACCGCGATCGGCCTGCGGGAACTGCTGGCGTTCGTCGCTCAGCCGCTGCCGGCCACCGGCCTGGTCGTCGCGCCACGCACCGCCGTGATCGCGTTCGCCATCGGCATCGCCGTGACGATCCTGGCCGCGCTCGCGCCAGCGCTGCGGGCGTCCCGCCGCGCGCCCGTGGACGCCATGCGCAGCGCCTCGGCCGGTGCCCGCACCGTGATCTCGACCGCGCGGCTGACCGTTGGGATGCTTGTCGGGGGACTGTCCGCATCGCTGCTGATCGGCACCGGGCTCGAGCGGGGAAGCCTCGTCACGTTCGCCGTCGGTGCGGCGGCGCTCACGCTTGCGGTCATACTGCTGTCACCGTTGGTGGCGGGGCCGCTGACGGCGATGATCGGGATGCCGGTCCGCGCACTCCGCCGCCTGCCGGGGCTGCTCGCACGGGCGAACGCGGTCCGCAACCCGGGCAGGACCGCCGCCACCGCGTCCGCCCTGCTGATCGGACTGGGCCTCGTCACGTTCGTGTTGATCCTGGTCTCGTCGTTCAGAGCGTCACTGGATCGGGTGATCGTCGAGCAGTTCCGCGCCGACTACCAGTTGCAGGCCGTGGATCAGATCGGGTTCCCGCATGCGGTCACCGAGCGTGCGCGGGAGATCGACGGAGTCGACGTTGCCAGCGCGGCCGGGGTGACCCGCGCCGATGTCGACGGCGCGGCCCGCACGACGTTCGTCATCGACAGCGTCACGTTGCCCGACGTCTACGACGTCACCGTCGTGGACGGCAGGCTGGACGGCCTGGCCGACGGTGGCATCGCGGTTTCGCGCACGCTGGGCATCCCGCTGGGCGCCCAGGTCGCCGTCCGGATCGACGGTGCGGGCGCGGCGGCACGGCCCGTCGTCGCGCTCACCGACGATGTCCACCTCCCGGGCACCACACGCGTCGCGCGGGTCCTGATCGACGCGTCGGTGACCGAGGGCGCGACGGAGCGGCAGGATCTCGTGACCTTCGTGAAGGTCGCGCCCTCGGCCGATGTCGCAGCGGTGCGCGCCGCCCTGGATGACGTCGTCACCGACCGGCCCGATGTGCGGGTCGCGGACACCGGCGAGCTGCGTGCGCAGGTTCGCGAACAGACCGACCGGCTGCTCGGCCTGGTGATCGGCCTGGTCCTGCTGTCGGTCATCATCTCGTTCGTCGGCGTCGTGAACGCACTGGGGCTGTCCGTCGTCGAACGCAGCGGAGAGCTCGGCCTGCTCCAGGCGTTGGGCATGTCGCGGCGGCAGGCCCGGCAGATGGTGCGGTGGGAGTCGGTCATCATCACCGTGCTCGGGTCGGTGGTCGGCCTCGGGCTGGGGACGGTGTTCGGCTGGCTTGGTGTGCGCGTGCTGCGCGACGAGGGGCTGACCACCTTCTCGCTGCCTACGCTCCAGCTCGCGATCGCGGTCGGGGTGATGCTTGTGGCCGGCGTCGTGGCGTCGGTGGTCCCGGCACGGCGCGCCAGCCACGTCGACGTGCTGCGCGCCGTCACCCTGGACTGAGCGGCACCGACGAGCGCCGGTCGACAGGTGCCGCACCGGCAGGCTGTCACATTGCGGGCAGGGACGGGTTCCCTATACTCGGCGGGGTTCCACGACAGCCTGATCCGCCGGAACCGGGCCGCGGAACGCCCACACCATGCGGAGCCCGGCGCCACGATCCACGTGGACGTCCTGCTCCGCCATACAACGTTCCAGGGCGCACGGTCGCCCCCGCGCACGCTTCTCCGGCGCGTACCACGCGCGACGTGGCCACTCGGCGGGCGAGCGCCGAGTCCCCGAGAGGAGAACCAGGCCCGATGACTGTCACCCCTGTGGTGAGCGTGCTGACCGCCCTCTGCGGTCTCGCACTCGCCGGCTACTTCTACAACGTCGTGAAGGCGGCCGATCCCGGCAACGACCGGATGGTCGAGCTGATGAACGCGATCCAGGAGGGCGCTCGCGCGTTCCTGCGCCGTGAGTACCGCTGGATCGCGATCTTCGTCGTCGCGATGACGGTCCTCATCTTCGTCTTCCTCGACTACGGCCGACCCTGGGGGGCCATCGCCTACCTGTTCGGCGCCGTCCTGTCGGGACTCGCCGGGTTCATCGGCATGACGGTCGCGACCATGGCGAACGCCCGCACCACGCAGGCCGCGCGAACCGGGCCGCAGCTGGCACTGCCCCTGGCGTTCCGTGGCGGCGCGGTCATGGGCTTCTCGGTCGCCGGCCTCGCGCTGCTCGGACTTGGCGTCGGCTACCTGTTCTTCGTCGACTGGCTCCAGGTCGATCAGCCGTTCCAGGTGCTGACGGCCTTCGGCCTGGGTGCGAGCTCGATCGCGTTGTTCGCCCGCATCGGCGGCGGCATCTACACCAAGGCCGCCGACATGGGCGCGGACCTGGTCGGCAAGGTCGAGGCCGGCATCCCCGAGGACGACCCACGCAACCCTGCAACGATCGCCGACAACGTCGGCGACAACGTCGGTGACGTCGCCGGCATGGGCGCGGACCTGTTCGAGAGCTACGCGGGGTCGATCATCGCGCCGATCGCGCTGGCCGCGTTCGCGTTCGCCAACACCGGCGAGTTCCAGTCGCGCGCGCTGCTGTTCCCGCTGGCGATCGGCGCCCTCGGGATGATCGCATCCATCATCGGCGCCTTCCTCGTCAAGGCGTCGCCCGACGCCAGCGGCCGGCAGCTCGCCCATGCCCTGCACCGTGGGTCCAACGTCGCCCTCGGGCTGACCGTCGTGCTCTCGTTCGTGTTCGGCTTCGTGTTCTTCAACGGCGTCGAGGGCGTCGACAACTGGTGGGGCTTCCCGGTCGCGGTGACGGCGGGCCTGCTGGTCGGGACGGCGATCGGCTTCGTCAGCGAGTACTACACGTCGGACCACTACGGTCCGGTCAAGAACATCGCGCACGCGAGCGAGACGGGCGCCGCGACGAACATCGTGAGCGGGATCTCGTCGGGGATGCAGTCGGTCGCCGGCGCCGTGATCCTGATCGTCATCGCCGTCGGGGTGTCGTTCTACGCCGGTGAGCAGGCACTGCCCGGCGTCGACAACACCGGCGTCTACGGCATCGCGCTCGCCGCGATCGGCATGCTGGCCACCACCGGCGTGGTCGTGTCGGTCGACGCCTACGGTCCCATCGCCGACAACGCCGGCGGCATCGCCGAGATGGCCGAGCTGCCGCCAGAGGTCCGCGCGGTCACCGACGAGCTCGACTCGCTCGGCAACACCACCGCCGCCGTTGCGAAGGGCTTCGCGATCGGATCGGCCGCCGTCACCGCGCTCGCGCTGTTCAAGGCGTTCGAGCAGGCGATCCTCAGCGCCGGCGGAAGCATCTCGCTCGACATCGGCACGGTCGACGTGTTCGCCGGGCTGTTCATCGGCGCGATGCTGCCGTTCCTGTTCGCCGCCCTGACCATGCAGGCCGTCGGACGTGCCGCGAACAAGATGATCGAGGAGGTCCGCCGCCAGTTCAACGAGGTGCCGGGGCTGCGCGAGTCGTTGTCGGCTGGTCCAGGGGCCGTCGGCACCAAGACCGCCGTCAAGCCCGACTACGCGCGCTGCATCGACATCTCCACCGAGGCGTCGCTGCGCGAGATGGTCCTGCCCGGCGCGCTCGCCGTCATCATCCCGCTGGTCATCGGCCTCATCTCGACCGACGCGCTCGGCGGCTTCCTGGCAGGTGCCCTGGTCACCGGCTTCGCACTGGCGATCTTCATGGCCAACGCGGGCGGCGCCTGGGACAACGCCAAGAAGTACATCGAGGCCGGCCATCACGGCGGCAAGGGCTCGGAGCCGCACAAGGCGGCCGTCGTCGGCGATACCGTCGGCGACCCGTTCAAGGACACGTCCGGACCGGCGATGAACATCCTCATCAAGGTCATGACGATCGTGTCGCTGATCTTCGCCACGGCCTTCGTGTAGGAGCTGGCGCCGCACACTGTGCGGCCGGCCAGGTTGGACGGAACCCGCCTGCGTGGCGGGTTCTGTCGTGTCGGATCGGCCAATGTGGCGCACCCCGCCCGTGATGCACGATGCTTCTGCCGGCGGCCACGGACGCCGGTGTGACATCCGCAGCCGGGGGCACGGAGCACCGATGGCCACAGATCAGCGCAGCGACGCATTCCAGCTGTTCCGACAGGAGCAGGCGCCACTTCTCTTCGACCTGGCACTGCGCCACAGCGGTGACCACGTGACCGCGAGCGCCTGCGTCGACGCCGTCTTCTCCGAGCTCTCCGGGCACTGGAGCGACATCGACGACCCGCTGCGCTTCATCCGGCGGGCAGCCGTCCTGTTCGTCTGCCGCGCCCACAGGCGGGCGCTACGCCACGTCGTTCGGCGCCGGCGGGCGCCCGGGACGCGCGCCGTCGACCGCTGGTCCGCACGGACCGCTGTCGTCTAGCGACCGTGACGGCCTGCTGGACCCCACCGTCCGCGGGCGGCCACGGAGACGGTCGCGCGGGTTGTGCCTAGCACCGTCCCCAGCCGTACACCCAGGTGACCTCGGCCCGGCCCAGCGGATCTGGACGCTCCTGGATCTCGACCTGCTGGTAGCCCTGGTCGAGCAGCAGCGCCTTCAGTTCGTCGCCCGTCACGGTGGTCACGTGCACGGGACCGAGCTCCGGCTCGTCGACGAGCTGCAGGTCATCACGTCCCTCACGGAACGACACGAAGATCGGGCCCTTGCCGTGCACGCGGCGCAGTTCGCCCAGCGCCGCGCGCATCTCCCGACGTGGCAGGTGCTGCAGCGCCGCCGCCGCCCACACCCCTTCGAACACGTCATCGGCGAACGGCAACCGGCGGAGGTCCCAGCGCGCGAGCGGCCGTTTCGGGAACAGCATGTGCCCGATCCGCATCAGTGCCTCGCTGCGATCGCCCGCGAAGACGACCAGCCCCTGGTCGCGCAGCACACGCACGTCGAGCGCGGGGCCACAGGCCACGTCGATCACGCGGGCGTTGCGCCCCGCGAGGGTGCCGAACGTGCGCACCGCGTCGAGGGGCCGGCGCTCCTTCCACAGTTCGTGGTAGCGCTCGGCCGCACGGTCGTACGCCGCGATGCTCTCCTGGGTTCGCGGATCCACGCCATCCACCAGTCTGTGGGGATCAGTCCGAAGCGTCGATGATGCCAACTCATCGCACGGACCGCGACCGGCCCGTGGACAGCGTGCGCTAACCGACGCCGACCACGAAGCGCACGCGCATCGTGTCACCGTCGGGCTCGAAGCCGAACTCGTCGGTCAACCCCTCGATGAGGGTGAAGCCCAGCTTGGGGTCGAGCAGGTCGAGCAGGTCGAGCCGCATCGAGTCCTCGGCGTCGGCGGCCACGGCCGGCTCATCCAGCCCGACCACGGTGACCTCGAACCCCGCGTCCGTCACGCCGAAGTGCAGGGTGATGTGATCGGTCGCGCCCTCGGCACCCCTGCCGACGGTGGCCACTGCCAGTGCCTCGGCCACCGCGATCTTGACGTCCTCGACCCGATCCTGTGCGACCCCCGCCAGGCGCGCGCCATGCGCCACCACGAGCCGGGCCAGCCCGACGAAGGCGGGATCCCGGGGAATGCGCAGCTCGGCGCGCATGGGCGCGCTCGGGTCGACCGCTACGACAGCGCCTCCTCGAGGGTGTCGTGGATCGGGAAGACCTTCGTCAGTCCGGTGATGCGGAAGATCTTCAGGATCCGCTCCTGGTTGCACACGAGCTCGAGCGAGCCGTTGTGGGACCGCACCCGCTTGAGGCCACCGACGAGCACACCGAGACCGGTCGAGTCGAGGAACTCGACCTTCGTCATGTCGACGATGATGTCGTAGTGCCCGTCGCTGACGAGCTCCACGAGCTTCTCCCGCAGCTTGGGGGCGGTGTAGACATCGACCTCACCGGCGACGTCGAGGACGGTCTTGTCGCCCTCGGTACGGTGTTCAAGCGTCAACTCCACGTCGTACCCCTTGGTTGTTTCGAGCCGGGACGTGAGAAAGTCGTCCGGCGAGCGCTGTGTGGCGGGCACGAACCGCCGCGCCTTCTGCTGTGGTGGTCTATCCGCGCGCGAAGGGGCACAAACTTCGTGGGGCCTGGTTCCACGAACGACCGGCGGACCGGCTCCGCCGGACACCAACCCGACGTGGGGCCTGGTTCCACGAACGACCGGCGGACCGACCCGGGCCACGGAGTCCTAGCCTGGCTGCGTGGACAGCGACGCCCTGCTCAGACTGCTGGCCGCCGACGCCGCCGAGGCCCATCCCGACGCGCTCGAGCGGTCAAGGTTGGCCGCGCTCGAGGTCCTGCCCGCCAGAGCACCGCGCATGACCGACCTCCCGTCCTGGATCGGACCACTGCTCCGCTCACGACTCGAGCTGGCAGGGATCACCGCACTGTACGAACACCAGGCCGACGCAACCGAGCGCATCCGCGCAGGGCGGCACACCGTGGTCGCGACCGGCACGGCCAGTGGCAAGAGCCTCTGCTACCAGCTCCCGCTGCTGCAGGCCGTGCTCGACGACGATCGCTCGACGGCGCTGTACCTGTCCCCCACGAAGGCGCTCGCCCGTGACCAGGTCCGCGCGCTGCGCGAGTTCCGCCTGCCCCAGGTGCGCGCCGCCGCGTACGACGGCGACCTGTCCCGCGCCGAGCGCGACGCGATCCGGCGGACCGCCAACGTGATCCTCACCAACCCCGACATGCTGCACATCGGCATCCTGCCGAACCACCGGCGCTGGGGTGATTTCCTGCACCGGCTGCAACTGGTGATCGTCGACGAGTGCCACGTTGCGCGGGGCGTGTTCGGTTCACACGTGGCCGCGATCCTGCGGCGGCTCCGCCGGATCTGCTCGTACTACGGCGCCGACCCGGTGTTCGCGCTCGCCAGCGCGACCATCGGCAACCCGGCCGAGCACGCCGCGTCGTTGGTCGGCGCCCCGGTCGAGGCGGTCGCTGTCGACGGTTCGGCCCGGCCGCGATCGGTGATCGGCCTGTGGGAGCCGCCGCTCATGGACGACCAGCTGCGCACCCGCCGGTCGACCCTGGCGGAAGCGTCGGACCTGCTGGGTGCGGTGGCGGCCGCGGAGCGCTCGACGCTCGCGTTCGCCCGGTCACGCGCCGGGGTCGAGCTGCTCGCGTTGCACGCACGTCGTGTCGCGCCGGACCTGGAGGTCCGTGCCTACCGCGCCGGCCTGCTCGCCGACGAGCGACGCGCGGTCGAGCGCGGCCTGATCGACGGGACGATCCAGGCGGTCGCCGCGACCGACGCGCTGGAGCTCGGCGTCGACATCGGCCGACTCGACGCCGTCATCGTGGTCGGCTGGCCGGGCACGGCGGCGTCCTTCTGGCAGCAGGCCGGCAGGGCGGGACGTCGCGGCAACGAGGCACTCGTCATCTTCGTGGGTGACGACAACCCGCTCGACCACTACCTGCTCGCCCATCCCGAACGCCTCCTCGGCCGGCCGCTCGAGCACGCGCGCAGCGACGTCACGAACCCGTACATCCTCGGGCCGCACCTCGACTGCGCGGCGTGGGAGCTGCCGCTCGACGCCGACGACGCGTGGTTCGCGCCGGCGGACACGACCCCGCTGATCGAGGCCGGCATCGCCCAGGGCAGGTTGCGGCGACGCGCTGGACGCGTGTACTGGGCCGGTCGCGGATCACCGGCGGCCAGCGTGCACATCAGATCCACGGCGGGGGCACCGGTGACCATCGTCGAGGCCGCGACCGGCGTGGTGGTGGGTGACGTGGACGCGGCGCGCGCGCCGGCAACGGTGCATCCCGGCGCCAACTACCTCCACCAGGGCCGCAGCTGGCGTGTGTCGGAGCTTGATCTCGACCGTGGGGTCGCGGCGGTCGAGCGCGACGACGGCACCACCTACACCAGAGCGCGTAGCGACACCGACATCTACGTGCTGGCTGAGGAGCGACGCCGTCGGTGGGGCAGGTGCACGCTGTCGTCAGGTCGTGTCGAGGTGTCCACGCAGGTGCTGGCCTTCGAACGCCGGCACGTCTTCTCCGGCGAGTCGCTGGGCGTCACCGAGTTGGACCTGCCACGCCAGCGACTGGCGACGACCGCGGTGTGGCTGACCGTACCGCAAGCCGTCATGGATGCCGCAGCGCTGAGCACGCAGCGGTGGCCAGGATCCCTGCACGCCGCCGAGCACGCCGCGATCGGGCTGCTGCCGCTGTTCGCGATGTGCGACAGGTGGGACATCGGAGGAGTGTCGACGGCGTGGCACGCCGACACGGCGAACCCGACGATCTTCGTCTACGACGGCATCCCCGGTGGCGCGGGCATCACGGCCCGTGCCTTCGACACCGACGCGCTGTGGTGGCAGGCGACCCGCGATGCCATCGACGCGTGTCCGTGCGACGACGGCTGCCCGTCCTGCGTCCAGTCGCCCAAGTGTGGCAACGGCAACGAACCCCTCGACAAGCGCGGGGCGATCGCATTGCTCACGGCGGCGCTCGCCGACCACGACAGCGGCTGACGCCGACGCGAGAACGGCGATCGCGGTCCGCCGCCGGCGCGCACGGATCACAGCGCGCTTCAGGAGTCGGCGTCCGGGTGCAGTTGCGCAGCGATGGTCCTGAGCGCGTCAACGGCCTCTGGCTTTCGGTGCGCCGTGCTCAGTGACGCGATGACGATGTCGATGTGCTCAACGATCGACAGTCGTTCCCGGCGGCTCGCACCCTGCGCAGCCGCATCGCTGTACGCAGCGACGATCTCGTCCGTGCGGGCGGCGACCGAGTTCTCGACGAGGCACTGGAGCAGCAGCGCGTCACCGGCGGCGCTGCGCGTCCAGAAGTTGGAGCACGGCTGGGCATCCGCGTCGGCCCGGCACTCCTCGATGCGTGCGAGCAGATCCTCCGCATCGATCGGCTGGCTGCCGCGCACCGCCACCAGCCAGTCGAGGAGCGCCCCGTTGATCCCTGTGTAGAAGTCCAGTGACCCCCGCCGGTCGCGGTAGTGTTCGGCGGCCTCGTGGTAGGCGTCCCTGGCTTCCCGCAGCGCATGCGATGGGTCGTCGTGCACGACTGCGCGGCGCCGCCAGAAGCTGCCCTTCATGGCCAGCCGCTCGGGTGTCCCTCCGCCGACGACGAGCATGGCGTCGATGAGCTTCTCCGCATCGCGGTCGTAGCGCGCCGCGTCCGACCGCTTCATCGCCACCGTGGTGGCGTCATCCTCCACCACGCCGCGATCATCGGCGTCCCTGCGGTCCCCGTCGTCGGCACCGCCCTCGGTCCTGGCCCGCTGTTCCAGCGCATCGGCGTCCCGGCGGAGCTGGACCGCGTGCTTGGCGTAGGCGTTGGCGAGCTGTTCGACGGCCTGCAGCGGCAGCCTTCCGTCCCAACGGCTGCGTGCGATGTGGTACCGGTCGATGGCGTCCGCGTAGCGGCCGAGCGTGAAAGCGATCGCCGCCTCCGCGGCGACCTCAGCGCCCCCGCGCCAATGGTCCGGCACGACGGGGGCGAGGTCCGCGACCCGTCGCCACGTCTGCTCGACCGCGTCACCCGTCGCCTCGTCTGCGGCGCGCTGTATGGCCTTGAGCCGTTGCCCGTACTGCTTGCGGGACACGATCGTGGGGTCCTCACGCGCGCCGGCCTTCGCGGCGTGGATGCGCATGGCCGGCGGTCCGTAGACCTGGTACGCACCCCAGGTGTTGACGTGCGGATGATTGCGGTAGATCGCCGCCCGGGCTCCGTGCGTCGCGGTGCCCAGGTCATCGGTGCCCAGCAGGCGCCGGTAGAACTCGGTCGCGAAGGCCGAAGCAGCCGCATCGTCGACAGCCCAGCCGGCCGCCACGACGGCGCGCACGCCGTCATTGATCAGCTGCCGGGCGATGCTGGACGCCAGCCGGCCGGCGCGGTTGGTACGCGATGTCGCGGTGCCGTCGCCAGAGTCGCTGCGGGCGGTACGCGGCGTCACCGTGTCATCGTCCGACTCGCGCTGATCGGTGCGCGACGTTGCTGCTTCATCACCCGGTTCGCTGTCGGGGTCGAACTGCGACCGCAGCAGCATCGACCCGATGTGACAGGCGTTGAGGAACACGAGGTCCGGCGTGGAACGCATCTGACCGACCTCGGCCGCGGACAGGCGTACGCCGTCGCCGAGCAGCACGCCGTTGCGGGTCGGCGATTCGTACTCGCCGTGCGCCGCGATGTGGATGATCCGATAGTCGTGGGCGAACAGGGCGTTCATCACGCGCGTGACGGTGACCGACTGATCGTCGCCGTCGACCGAG
Source organism: Euzebyales bacterium (assembly GCA_036374135.1). Taxonomy (NCBI): domain Bacteria; kingdom Bacillati; phylum Actinomycetota; class Nitriliruptoria; order Euzebyales; species Euzebyales bacterium. The sequence goes on along the minus strand of DASUUK010000113.1, from coordinate 107,376 downwards.
ATCAGCGCCGTCACGTCGTAACCGGCGGCGCGGAGCGTGTCCGCGACGCGCTGTGCCTCTTGGCGGGCGCCGGCCAACCGCGGCAACGGCGGCGCGACCGCCGGATCGCCGATCACCAGCGCGCGATGCCCCGCCGCGGGGCGGACGATCTGCCGGAACGTGCTGGTCTCGAGACGACGAAGCAACCCCGTTGTGACCGCCAGCGGCGTGGTGTTACCGGTCCACGCCCTCGTGCCGAGCAACTCGAGCGGCAGCGTCGAGGCATGTTGGTCGACGACGAACATCAGGTTGTCGTCCTCCGGCCCGTGGCTCTTCATCGACCGGGGGATCAACAGCTCATACAGCGTGTTGTACAGCTGTGGGTCCGGGCGCGGCTCGGCGACGCTCTGCTCGATCAGCGCGCTGATGATCTTCCGCTGGGTCGTTGTCACGAGCTGCTCTGCGCGCGCAGCCCGGCCGACACTGGTGAACGACAGGTCCACCAGGTCGTCCTGGGGGTCAGCGTCGGGGACGGCGACGACGCGCACGGTGCGCCACGCGTCGGACTGGTAGTCGGGCGGCGGCAGTCCTGGCCGACCGCCGCACCCGTCGAGCAGGATCTGCTCAGCCACCACGGTCGGACCGTCCGCGGACGGCTGCCTGGCCAGAGCGATGGCCGCCTCGGCCGCCTCGATCGCGCGGTCCTCGTACAGCTCGATGATCTGCAGCGTTTCCACGCGGATGTCGAGGTCGGCGTCCGCGAGCGACCGGTTCGCACGATGCACGCCGTTGACGACGCTCGTCAGCGAGACGGGTACGGGCAGTCCGCCGCTGCTGCCGGCACCGACCAGCACCGTCGACACGGTCAGCGCCTGCACATCGCTGTTCGCGTCGCGGAAGGCGAGAGCGAGGTTGACGATGCCGTTCGTGACACCGGCTGCAAGGCCGTTGGCCGACAGATCGCCAGGGTTGCCCATGCCGACGACGACGCCCGCGGCGCCCGAGCTGTCCGGTCCGATCACGTCAGCGGAGCCCAATGGACCCGCCAGCTGCCCCAGCGCCAGCCGATGGCTGATCGCACCACCGAACTGGCGGTCCAGCGCCTGCTCGGCGCCGCCGATCGGCGTACCGTCGTACACCCCCACCAGCACGGGGCCTTCGACCTGCTGCAGGTCGCCGTGCACGACAGCCAGCGACACCGCGTCCCGTTGACTGGCCGGCGCGAACACACTGAGATCGAGCGCCGCATCGGCGACGTCGGTGTCGGTCGGGAAGTCGACGCGATGGGCAGCCGGGCGGAACAGGCCGTTGCGGACCGCCGCGACCGGCGCCGACCGCAGCAGGCCGTCGGAAGTGCCGTCGCTCAACAGGCCAGAGACGAATGCCAACCCCCGAGGCTCGACCAACATGCTCGCGTACGGCATGGGGGCGTACCGGACGGTGGCTTCCGCGAGCCGCTCTGCGGCGACCGTCGCGTACCCGTCACCTGAGGTCGTGACGTACCGTTCGTCGTCCGTCGACCATCCACTGATCGTGGCGACGCCCGATCCGAACAGTACGACGCAGCCGCTCCCGTCGGTCGCCAACACGTCACGCAGCCGACGACCGGCGTCCAGAACCTCATCGTCAAAGGGTGCGCCCTCTGGCACGAGCTCGGCGAGGCCACGCGCGGCACCGAGCGTCGCGCCGATCTGTTCGGCGTCGCACGCCGGATCGACGAGCGCGAGCTGTGCGGCGAGCTCGTGGTGGCCGGACAGGACGCTGGCCATCCGCCACGACCCATCGACCGGCGGACTGAGGAGCAGCGTGCGTCCTCCGCTGGCCTTCACGCCGGCCGGGAGGCTCGGCAGCGACGCGTACGCCGCGAGCACACGAAGCCCGCCGCCACCCAGTGCCACGACATGCACCGGACCCGTCGCGCCGTCGAGGATCTCATGCAGACGCCCCGCCATTCGGGCGGCCGTGTCCTGAGCGCCCTCCCGCCAGTCATATGCGAGCGCCTGTACCGTGAACTGTGCGCTGAGCTGCTCGATCAACGGGTCGTGGACGCCCGCCAGCTCGGCGGTCGCCTGGGTCGTGGCTTCCAGCAGACGCGCAACCCCGCCGACGAGTGGTCGAACCGCCGGCCACACGGGCTCGTTGTTGCGTGCGAGCACCGTGCCGAAGACGTCGGGGACGACGACCACGGTGCCGCCGTCCGCCACGCCGGCGCTTCGCTGTCGCGCGCGGGAGACGATCGGTGGGCCGCCGGGCGCAACGAACTCGTCCACCTCGGCGCCGGCCTCGGCCTCAAGCCAGCGGATCACCGCGCGCCGCGTCGCCGCGCGCATGAAGTAGGCGGAGTGCACGACCTCCGGGCCCCGGTAGAACGCCTGACGGGCGGTCCTGCGTGGCACCCCGCCGGCCATCGCGGTGGTGTTGACCACGAAGTCGTGGTCCTCCCGATAGAAGAGATCGGCGCCGAAGACCTTCAGACGGTGGAAGATCCCACCCGCCTCGACGTCACCGGAGATCGCCGCCATGCCGTCATCGATCGACTGCGCGGTGTTGAGCAGCGCGACGAACGTCGACTCCGGCATCATCGCCTCGACGCCGGGCACCAGCCGTGGATCGGAACGCTTGTCGAGCAGTGCCAGCAGCAACTTCTTGACGACAGCGGCGACGCCCGCCGCACGCACGGCGGGAATCATGTTCAAGGCGTTGAAGAGATAGCTCGCGTAGCGGTCGAGGCGACGTGACGCCAGCGTCGTCCCGCGCGCGGGACACGCGACCCGCGCGAAGCGCGTGACTTCGATCCCCTTGCCCCCGACGAGTTCGCGCAGCCGACGAAGCGCCGCGACGTCGGGATGGCCGTGCTGATCACGCTGCTCGTACAGGGACGTCCCGGGCCACGCCTCCGCGGCTGCCAGCGAGAGCGCCTCACCGACCAGGCCTCCGCGGCTGTGGCTGACGATGTGCAGCGTCGCGCCGTCGGGCAACAGGTCGGCGGCCATCACGGCGTTCTCGGACGGTGTCAACCCCAGAGTGGCGTGCTCGAGCGCGATGATGCGATCGCCGTACGCGCGCGCGAACCGACCGAAGTCCACGCCCCGGATACCCCCGAACCCGGCTTCCGTGTGCGAGAACGTGCCATGGATCAGGAGCAGATACGGCTTGCGGGACGGCGGGAGGTCCCCCGCCTCGACGCGGTTCGACGCCGTCAGCCGTATGTCCGGTCCGATCCGGTAGATCCCGCGCGGCTTGGGCTTGTCGTGCCAGTGCTCGTCGCCCTCCTCCGCCGGTCGGTCCACCCACTTCGTGATCTCGCTGGCCGCCTTCTTCAGCGCCGGGTCGATGACCATGTCGACGAGGCGATCACGCGCCGCATCGGTCAGCAGCTCGTGAATCTTGTTGGCCGCCGCAACGATGTCGTCCGGCAACGACACCCGGGCACGTCGCACGCTGGCGACCCGGCCGAGTCCGTCGCGGGTCGCCGCACGATGTACCGCCGTCTCGGCTGCGCGAGCGTCGCCGTCGCCCGCATCCGCCAGCATCGAATCGGCACGCCGGAAGGTCGTGAAGCCATCCACATCCTGAATCTCGACGACGTCGTCAGGCGCGGGCTCGAACGACACCTCCTCGACGGCGTCGCGCGCAGACACCGACCGGATCTCGTCGACCACCTCGTAGTCGACGTCATCGAGCAGCCGATCAACGTCATTGTCGGCGCGCGGTTCCGTCCGCCGGCCCAGGAACCTGATCGTCTCAGACATTCGCACCATCTCCGAACGATGCCAACCCGCCACCGGAACGCCGAGAGGTCAACGAGCTCGTCACAACCTCAAACGGACACAGGTGCGTCCGATCATTCATCAGGGAACCCCGACAGTCAACATGCAACAAGGACCCAATCCGCACACGATCGCATAAATGGTGTATCGCTGACTGATTCTACCGATTTCTGAGTGCGATCTGCCTTCACGGGCGAAACGAGAAGGGTCGCCCTGCAATCAGGGCGCGGTGACGATGCCGGCTCCACGGTCGACGGCGTCATGTCCGTCTTCGAACACGTCGATGCGGGCGTTGGCGCGCAGCTTCGCCGCCACCGTCGGGGCGAACGTCCGCAATCCCAGCGACTGCACGGACTCCCACCAGAGCGCGGCAACACCTGCCACGTGTGGCGTGGCCATGCTCGTGCCGTTGAGGCTGCGCAACCCTCCTCCGGCATTCGCGGACAGCACATCGACGCCAGGAGCGCTCACGACCGGGAACGTGTTCGAGAACGGCGCGACCGAGAGCACGGAGCCGCTACGGCCCAGCGCACCGACAGACACCATTCCCTCCGCGGCGGCCGGCAGGGACGCGGCGATCTCGAAGTCAGCGCTCACGTCGCGGCGGCTCTCGTTGCCCGCCGCGGCCACCAGCACCGTGCCCGCCCCGAACGCCTCACGGGCCCTCACCATCGCCATGAGCGAGTCGAAGACCCGCAGGTTGCTGCGGTACGCCTCGAGCGCCTGTGACGTGGCGAGCTCGACCGGCATTCCCTGATCCGTCAGGAACTTGACGTACCCCGGGAAGTCGAAACCGAGCGACATGGAGATGATGTTCGCACCCTGGTCGACCGCCCAGGTGATGCCGCGGAAGATCATGTCAGAGTTCCCGCGGCCGTCGTCGCCCAGCACCTTGCCGATCAGCGCCTTCGTCACGCCACGCGCGATGCCGATCCTCGTGCCGTCGACGTCGCGCCCGAAGATCGTGCCGGCACAGTGCGTACCGTGCCCTTGGACATCGCCGTTCCCGCTTCCGCTGAAGTCTTTCTGGACCAGTTGCACGCCGTCGAAGGCGGGATGCGACGCGTCGATGCCCGTGTCGAGCACCGAGACCACGACACCATCGCCCGTGAACTCCGATCCGTCGGCCTTCACGGCGGAGATGCCCCACGCAGCGCCATTCTCGGCGGTACTGCCGCCGTCGCCGCTGGCTGTGCTGGCGAACGGCGCTATCAACCGGGTCGGCATCTGACGCGCGATTCCAGCAACCTCAGGATCACGCATCAGGTCGGCGCGCTCTCGGCGTTCGAGTGTCTCGACCTCGACCCGCGGTTCCGGTGGGGGTGCGGGCGCACCACGCGTACCTCCCGCCGGTCCGAGGAGAGGTCCGCCAGACGGGTCACCGGCGGGGGCACGCTCGAGGTTGCGCAGAATCACATAGCTGTCCATCATCCACTCCCATGTGGCCGGATGTCGGTGGCGAACAGCCGGCATTCACTGCGCGTGGAGGCGCGCGGTCAGCTGCATGCCCGGTCGACTCGATGAGATCGCAGACCCGTCGGGTGATACATGATCGGTCGAAACGTCTCAGCGGTGACCTGACCGCTGTGGCGGCGTCAGGGCAGCCAGGTGTGGGGGTCGGTGGGGCCGGCGGCGGTGCGGACCTCGAAGTGCAGGTGCGGCCCGGTTGACAGGCCGGTCGACCCGACCAGGCCGATGCCCTGCCCGGCGGCGACCCGTTGTCCGCCGCGCACCAGGATGCGCGACAGGTGCGCGTACCGGGTCGTCGTCCCGTCGGGGTGTCGGACATCGATGGCGTTGCCGTAGCCTCCCATCCACCCAGCGGACGCGACGACACCCGCCGCGGCCGCGGCCACCGGCGTGCCGGACGGCGCGCCGAGGTCCAGACCCGTGTGCAACCGCACCTCACCAGTGATCGGGTGCGTCCGCGTGCCGAACCCGCTGGTCACCGGCGCCGAGAGCGGCCACACCCGACCCCCGGTTGCCGCGCCCGCCCCGACGGGCGTCGCGCCCGACCGCGCCGCCGGCGCCGCGGCGACCGAAGGCGGCGCGACCAGCCCAGCGGCGGCCCGCGCCTCGATCCATGGCACGACCGCGGCGAGCAGCCGCGACGCTGACCTGACGGCAACGGTCACCTCCCGCCGGTCGGGCCGGTCGCCACAGCACGACACCAGACGCCCACCGTTGGCCTTCGCCAACTCCCGCGCCGCGCGGCGACCGCCGCCGAGCGGATCAGCCATCGCCGCGAGCGCGGCGGCATCCGCCGCCGTCTGCGCCCGCGCACGCGTCACCACCAGATCGCCGACGACCACCAACGGCACCAAGGCGACGAACAGGACCAGACCGCCTCCGAGCAGCGCCAGCAGCCCCACCGACCCGTCATCGGCGCCCTGCCGGCGGCGATCAGCCACCGCCGGCCTCCGCTCCGAAGGGCGTCTCCCGCCGGAACGTCGCCCGCGCGGGCAGCCACAGATCCACCCCGAACGCCGCGAACGCGCCGGTCGCCAGCTCGAGGCGGACCTCGACCGCGCCGCCGTCATCGTCGAGGTCAATGCGCACCCCGCGATCACCCGCCAGGCGTTCGGCGACCCTCCTCGCCTGCGCATCACCGTCGACCGCGGCCGTGCGTCCCACCTCGCGGGCGATGCCCTGCGCCACCACCACGTCCGTCAACAGCAACCCGGTCTGGATCACCAGACCCAGCAGCAGCCCCAGCAACGGCACCACCATGGCGAACTCCAACGCCTGGCTGCCCGACTCGCCTCCCGCCTGCGGCAACCGGCAGGAGGTGGGGGCATGGCCGAGACCGGCCACACCCCCGGGCGGCCTCGTCAGAACCATCCCTCGATGACCCTGCCGAGCGTGCCGATCACTGCATCGACCAACACCCGCAACGTCTCCCTGTTCTTGAACAGGGCGACGAGGCCTGTGCAGGCGGCAGCGCTGACGCCGCCGAGCATCGCGTACTCCGCGGCCTGCGCACCGCGCTCCGACCGGGCACGCAGCGCGGCGACGCGGCGTTCGAGCGCGGTGCCTGCGCCCGCAGCGCCGATCCGTGACGCGGCGTCGACGCGCCGCACGATCGTGGTCAGGCTCATGCTGTTCCTTTCATGTCGGGCCGACGCCTCACGGCGACAACGCGGCCCACACCAGCGGCGGGACGATCGCGATGACGAATGCCGGAAGCGTCAGCAGGGTGGTGGGGAAGACGAGAGCAAGTTGGACGCGCTCGGCGGCGGTCTCCGCGGCGGCGCGTTGACGGGCACGGAACGTCTCACCGAGCCGTCGCAGCGGTTCCCCGGCCGCCACGCCCCAGCGCTCGGAGATGGCCAGGACGGCACCGATCTCGGCGAGCCCGGAGGCGTCGAAGGAGGGTTCGACATCCTCTCCCGCCCGAAGGCGGCGCGCGACCGCGCGCAACCGGGCGTCGACGGGCGCCTGCACGACCGCGGCGAGGTCGTCGAGCGCAGCGGGCAGGGCGATGCCCACACCGAGCAGCATCCGCAGCAGTTCCACCATCTCGACGGCGCCGAGCGGTGACGGCGTGCCGGCGGTACGGGGCCGGCCACTGAGCGCGGCGATCGCCGCACCGACGGCGAGTCCCGCGACCGGCCCCGCCACGAGCACCGCCGTCACGAAGGCAGGGCCGGCGGCCACGGCCGCCCGCATGCGGTCGAACCCGGTCGGCGCGACGGCCAGCGGATCGGCCAGCGCCGCGGCGCGCTCGGCGCGTGCGACCAGTCGCCGCGACCACCACCTCGCCGCGACGGTCAACACGACGGTGGCGGTGGCGCACACCCAACCGGGCGGTGCCGCATAGAAGCGCAGCGCGCTGGGATCCAGCGCCACCAGCAGCGCCCAGGCGACGACCGGCAGCACAGCGAGCAGGCGTGCCGTGCCGGTGGCCTGCGCGGAGCGGGCCCGCAACCTCTGGTCATCGGCCACGGCGTCCTGCCGCGTGCCCAGGGCCACGTCGACCGCATCGACGGCACCGTGCCCGCAGCGCTCGGCCAGCGCCAGCGCGCGCAGCAACGGGCCGGCGCCCAGGGGGCCGGGTGCCTGCGTGGACGCGCGCGCCGCGTCCGCCAGCCCGCGGCCCAGGGCGACCTGACGCCCGACGTCAGCGAGCGCGGCACCGGTCGCGGCGCGCAACGCGTGCGATGGTGGGACCCCGACCGCCAACGCAGCACGGACGCGCAGCAGATCGGTCGTCGACACCGACGTCACCGCCCACCTCCGGCCACCGGCTGCCGACGCCAGACGTCCCGCCAGTCGAGTCGACCGTCGGCCGTCAGCCCCTCGACCTCAGCGATCTGACGGACCCCGCGGGCGCCATCGCTGTCACGGTCGAGGACGACCAGCAGGTCCAGGCTCACGGCCAGCTGGGCGCGGATGGCCGCCAGCGGCAACCCCGCGAGCAGCGCCATGCCCTCGAGACGCACCAACGCCTCGTCGGCGGCGCGCGCGTGCACCGTGGTCATGCACCCCTCGTGGCCGGTCGCGAGTGCGGCGAGCACGTCGACGACCTCGGTACCGCGCACCTCGCCGACCACGATGCGGTCGGGCCGCATCCGCAACGCCTGGCGCACCAGGTCGCGGAAGTCGATCGCTGCCGTACCCTCCCCGGTCGCCGGGCGCGTCTCGAGGCGGACCGCATGCGGGCAACGCAGCGCGAGCTCGGGCGCGTCCTCGACGACGACGACCCGCTCGGCCGCTGACACCTCTGAGAGCAGCACGCCGAGCAGCGTGGTCTTGCCCGTCCCGGTACGTCCGCAGCACACGATGGCGCGACGATCGGCGACTGCTTCCGTGAGCAGGCGGCGCGCTACGGGAGGCACGGCGTCGCCGGCCTCGAGGTCGTCCCACGAGTGGGCCACCGTCGCGAATCTGCGTACGGTCACAAGTGGGCCAGCCGACGTCAGCGGCGCTCCCACGGCGTGCAGGCGGCTACCGTCGGCGAGACGCGTGTCGACGGTCGGGTGGGCGCGGTCGAAGCGCAGACCCTGCGGGCCGACGACACGCAGGACGGCCGCGCGCACCGCGTCGGCGTCCGGATAGGTGACGTCGGTGCGTTCCAGCCGACCCGCACGCTCGATCCACACCTCACCGGGCCCGTTGATCATCACGTCGGTGACATCGGGTGCGCGGAGCAGGCGCTCGGCGGGACCCAGTCCGGTGAACAGATCGGTCACGTCCCGGACGACGGCGGCGAGCCCGCGGTCGTCGAGCAGCAGCTGCTCGGCACGCACCGCGCGGGCGATCGCCGCGCGCAGCGCAGGTCCGCGCGCCGCCGCCGGCCCCGCGGCCTGCAGGGCGGGATCGTCGGCCACCCGTCGGCGGATGCGATCGAGGTCGACGCTCATCGCGCCCACCCGTCCACCCGGCGCAGCCCGTCACCGAGGTCGCGAAGCCACCGGCCGGGCAGAGCCGACGGCACGCGTCCCGCGACGGCGGCCCGCGCCACGCGCGCCGACCACGGCAGGTGCGCGATGGGCGGCCTGCCGAGCAGACGGCGGACGTCGGCGGCCACGACCGGCCGGTCACCGTTGACGACCACAGGGTGGTCGCCGCGGGCGGCCCGACGCAGCGCGCCGTCCGGGCGTGCGACGACCAGGGTGGTCGACGGTGTCACCCGCGTGCCGGCGTCGACCACCACGACGTCGCCGCTCCACGCCGCCGGCGCGGTCGCGCCGTGGCGGCCGGCGACGGACAGCCGTGGCACGCCGTCGACAGCGACGTGGGTCCCGCCACCAGCACGTCGCCCCGCGTCGCCGACGAGCGCCAGCATGCCGTCACCGCCGACCACGAGCGCCGCGGCGCCACCCCACGCCAGCAACCCGCCCAACGCGAGTGCCAGGGTCGACGTGCCCACGCCACCGGCGACGCCGGCGATCTCCAGCCGGGCGCCCCGCGGCGCCACGCGGCGGTGCACGTCGATCCGCGTGGCGATCAGCGGGATCCGCTCGCGGTCGTCCGGCCAGCCGACGACATCCTCGGCGCCGGCCGTCAGCAACGCCGTGACCGCCACATCGCCCGGGACCCCGTCGACGATGGCGATCCACGGATCGCCACCCTGCGGCGCGTCGGCCAGCGCGAGCACCGGTGCCAGCGACCCGCCCGCATCGACGACCTGCCAGCCGAGGTCGCCCTCTACCCACGCGACCACCTCGGCGTCGAGCGGCGCGGGCAGCGCCACCGACACCGGAAGGTCGTCGATCATGCTGGCTCCTGCCGTGCAGTCCGTCGTGACGGCAGCGCACGGTAGGAGCGATCGGCGAGCTACGCCCGTCGACGGGCTGCCCGCCTGTGGATGACGACGTCAGGAGTGCGGGCGGTCGACCGTCAGCATTCGTGTGTCAGGACAGGCGCGTTCGCCGGGGCGACCCGGTCGCCTCGAGCGCCGGAGAGTCGAACCTCGGGACCTAGTAGTAGTCGCGGTGGTAGCGGATCCCACCCGAGTCGACCTCGATCCAACTGCTGCGTGGCAGGCTCGACCACCGTCGTCCCGCCGCCGTGTAGCTCATCTTCCACTCGACCGCGACCGTCGAGCCGTCCTCGGACTCGAGGATGCGCTCGACGGTGATGTCGAGATCCTCGCGGGCCTGCATCCAGGAGTTCAGATACGACCGGATGAGCGTGCGGCCCTCGTGCGGCGGGTTGTTGGGCTCGAGGAACATCGACTCGGTCGCGTAGAGCTCGGCGACGGCGGTGTCGTCATGCTTCTCCATCGCAGCGCTGAGCTGCTCCCACAGTTCCCGTGCTCGACCCATCGCATCTCCTCGGCGTGCCGCGTCCGCTGATGGTCGCGGCCGTTGGATTGCCAGCCCGCGCCGCCGTGGACCACGACACCGCGTCAGGCCGCAACGATATCCGCGGCACCGCGCCCGGCCAAAGGCCGTGCCCACCGACACCGTCGAACGCGCCGGACGCCCGCCTGGCGCGCTCGACCTCCCTACAGGTACTGACCCGTCGGGCTGTCGTCGCGCTGACCGGCCGCGCGTCCGGCCTGCATGCCGGGCGGCAGACCGCGCCGCATCCGCTCGAGCTGTTGGCGCGCGCTCATCTGCTGGCTGGCGATCGCAGCCTGGATGCCCTGGAACAGGCCCTCGAGCCAGCCGATGAGCTGCGCCTGCGCGATGCGGATCTCCGACTCGGTGGGCGTCTCGCTGTCGAACGGCAGGGTGAGCGCGTCCAGCTCCTCCTGCAGGCCACCGGTCAGCACGGACCGCATCTGGCTCAACGAGGTCTCGTGGATCTGGCGCAGCCGCTGCCGGCCCGCCTCGTCGGGATCGGCGCGGCGCACCTCCTCCTGCATCTCGCGCAGCATGAGGGCGATCCGCAGCAGCTTGCCCGGCTCTGTGATGGCGTCGGGCTGCTCCTCGTCGACGACCTCGACCTGTTGCGCATCGTCGTCGCCGGCGGTGTCGCCGTCCAGGCCGGGGTCGGCACCGGCGGACACCGCGTCCGGCTCGATCGGAGGGTGGGGCTGATCGGTCACGGTCTCATCCTTGTCGTCCGCGGTTCACGCTACCCCGGTGCCTGACATTGTGTGGCCGTCCGGGGGGCGTGCGCCCGCGCCGCGTAGCGTGCGGCGCGTGACGCTCAGGCGAACAGGGCGCTGGCCAGCCGCGGGCGTGTGCGCCGGGTGATGTCGTGCTGGTCGCCAAGTACCCGGAACAGGTCGAGCAGCAACGTGCGGGCCTCGTCACGCGTCTCGGGCACGGTCACGGCGTCGAGCAGGACGTCGGCGGCCTTGTCGTGGCGACCAGCGGCGACCAACGCGCGGCCGTAGGCCACCCGGTCCTGCGGGGAGCGGTCGGCGTGGGCGGCCAGCGCGTCGAGGTCGGACCCGTCTCCATTGTCCGCCAACCGCAGCTCCGCCAGCAGGCGCTGCGCCTCGTCATGCTCGGACGCCCGTGCCAGCAGCGCCCGCGCCTCGTCGAGGCTGCCCTGATCACGGCGCAGCCGCGCCAGGGCGATCAGCGCGCCGGGGTGCGCCGGCTCGGCGTCGAGCGCCTCACCGAGCAACGCCTCGGCTCGCTCCGGCTCCGCGGCCGCGCGGGTGACCAGCCGGTCCGCCGTGCTGGGCGCCAGCGCGGCGAAGAACTGCTCGATCGCCGGCGCCGGCTGCAACCCGACGAACTCGTCGACGACGCGCCCGTCGCGGAACGCCTTGACGGAGGGGATGCCCTGCACCCGGAACTGCTGCGCCAGGCGCGGCGCCTCGTCGACGTTCAGCTTGACGACCGCCACGTCGCCGGCGAAACGCTGCGCCATCTGCTCGAGCAAGGGGGACAGCTGCCGGCACGGGCCGCACCACGGCGCCCAGAAGTCGACGACGACGGGCCGTGTGGCGCTCGCCTCGACCACATCGCGCGTGAAGCTCGCCTCGGTGACGGCGGGGACGGTGACGGTGGACATTGGTTACCAGAACCTCGTTGCGTTGCGGTCAGTGGTCAATGTTCGCCAGGCGGAGCTGGCCCCGTGCGACCAGCTTCCCGTCAGGCCGTGTGATGCGGACCTCCCAGACCTGCTGGGTGCGGCCCTGGTGCACCGGCGCCGCCTCGACGTCGAGCGCACCGTCGACGACGGGCCGGAAGAACTCCGTGAGGTTGGAGACGCCGACGACCGTCTGGCCGTCCTCGCTGGCCTTGAGGTGTGCGCCGAGGCTGCCGACGGTCTCGACCACGGCCGCGTGCCAGCCGCCGTGGAGGATGCCGGCCTCCTGGTGGTGCTCCGGGCCGATCTCGGCCGTCGCGCGGGCTTTGGTCGGCGTCAGGTCGACCAGGGTGAGCCCAAGGCCGGTCGTGAAGCCGCGACCGTGCGGATGGCCGTCGAGCGCGACCGGCAGCATGTCGCCCAGGTCGCCGACCTCAGTCATCGCTGTTGGCCTCGAGGAACAACTCGATCTCGGCGGCGAGGTCGTCGCCGGTCGGCAGTTCCTCCTCGTCGTCGTCCGCGTCGACCATCTCCTCGAGCGCGCTGACCATCGACGCCGCCTCCTCGTGCTCGGCGACCGCCTCAGCGACCTGCTCGAGGTGCAGGGTGGCCGCGGCGCGCAGCTCGGTGGTATCGATGTCGACGCCGAGGGCGCCGGCGATGCGCTCGGCCAACGCCAGCGCCGCGGGCGGGTGGGGGTTGGTCGCGATGTAGTGCGGCACCTCCGCCCACAGTCCGACAGCCGGGATGTCGTGGTCGGTCAACGCCACCTGCAGCACGGTGCTGGCGTTGATCGGACCCGTGTAGCCACCCACGTCGGTGGCGTTGAACTCGAGCGCCTGGTCGACGCGGTTGCGCGCGCACGTCACCGACACCGGCCGGGTGTGGGGGGCAGCCGCGGGATACGACCCGAGCTGCACGACCTGCTCAACGCCGAGGTCCGCACACAGCCGTGCCACCTCGTCGGCGAAGGCGTGCCAGCGCATGTCGGGCTCAGGGCCCAGCAGCATGAGGACGTCGTGGGATGCGTCCTCGAGTGGTGCGGCCAGCAGTTCGAGCTCCGGCCAGTCGATGCGGCGGACCACGCCGGAGTCGACCACGGCGGTCGGCCGGCGCGCGCGGTAGTCGATCAGCTCGTCGCCGTCGAACCGTCCGATCAGCTCCGCCCGCCAGCGGTGGCGGAGGAAGGCCGAAGCGTTCGAGGCGGCCGAGCCGGTGTCGACGAAGCCGTCGAGCGCGACGATCAGGACCGCGCGGCGCACGGTCGGCGGTTGACGGACCCAATGCAGCAACTCGGACATGCCCGCCAGGCTAGCGGCGGTGACGACCGGTGGAGAGCGCCGGTCGTCACGACCGGCGGGCTCAGGCCCGGCGGGCCGCGACGCTCTCCACGGATGCACGGCCGCCGCGCAGGCCGGGCGTCATCCGGCGATCAGGCGTCGGTGTCCGAGGCCCCGGATGCCCCACGCCGTGCGGCGGCGCGGCCGCGCAGCGACGTGGCACGACGGGGCTGCTCCGGCGTGGAACCGCGTGCGAGGCGGCTTCCGGTCGTCCCGCTGTCGCTGCCGTTGCCACGCGCCTCATCGGCCTGCGCCGGCCGCACGTCGGCATCGGAGGCGTCCCGGCGCGCCGCCCGGCCGCGCCGGTTCGCGCGGCGCGACCGCCGCGACGTCCCGTCGCCGTCCGACGTGACCGCCTGCGGACGGTCAGACCCCTCCTGGTCGACCACCGGCTCGACGTCCGTCACACGCTCGTCGGGAGGTTCGGGCCGCACGGGCGGCGCGGGTTGTGACAGCGATGCCTGGAGGCTACGAAGAACACCGAGCGCGATCCCGGCGAGCAGCGCGTAGCCCAACACACCCACGAGCGTCGTGAGCACGTAGTCCTGGTCACCGAACATGCCCTGGAACGGCACCAGGAAGACGACTGAGAGCACTCGGACGACGGCGACGATGACATTGTCCTCGTTGGCCTCGAGCAGCCGGAAGAGCGCATCGAACGCGAGGACGCCGACAATGAAGACCAACAGGGTGTTGATCCAACGGCCCACACTGTCCCAATAGTTCATCGAAGCTCCTCGACCTGCCTTCCGCCGGCAGCCGGGTGATGCTGCGCGTACCCCGTGTGGCTGCGCGTCCCCAGGCTAGTCGGTTTGTGGTGCCAGCGGAACGCCCGATCCAGACCGATGTGACTGTGCGCCCTCGACCGGTCCGGACTACGTGTGCCGGGGGCGACGACGCATCGCGCGGCTCGGAACGTCAGCCGCCGGGTGCGTGGTGGCGGTCGGTCAACGGACCGCGGCCTGCGAGCTCGAACGCGACCTCGTCGACATAGCACCACCACCAGGCCTCACCCGGCTCGTAGGAGCGGACCAGCGGATGCCCGCCGTGCCGCGCGTGTGCGGACGCATGGCGGCTGGGCGACGAGTCGCAGCAGCCGACATGGCCACACACCGCACACATGCGCAGGTGCACCCATGTGCCGCCCGTCTCCTGACACTCCGCACAGCCGTCCGGAGGTCGTGGCGCCACGCCGTCCGCATCGACGTCGGCCAGATGCGTGCATACGATCTCGGCCACGGTGGCCCCCTGGTCGCCCTGCGCGAACGATAGCGGTGCGCTGGCCGCCTCACCGCACCGTGGTCGAGGAGGCGCGCGAGCTCGGCGCGGTAGGCGTCGAACGCGACGCCGCGGTACTCCACGTGTCCACACCGGCCGGATGCACCAGCGTGCAGGCGCTCGTCCCGGCCGCCTGCTCGTGGCAGCGGATCCGAGGTGCTCCGCCAGCGCGGCGACCACGCCCGCGAGGACGCGCACCGCGCGCCGACACGCTGTGTCAGCCGGCGGCGTAGTGCTCACCCGGCAGATCGCGGAGGCGGGCCGCGGCGTCCTCCGCCGTGAGGTCGCGCTGCGCCCCGCCGAGCATCTCGAAGCCGACCATGAACTTGCGCACCGTCGCCGGGCACCGGCGCCCCGCCGGCGTCGCGCAGCACCCACTCGGGGTGGTCGGCGTACAGCTGCGACGACTCTGCTCGTCACCGGACCCTCCGCACCGGTCGACGAGCTGGACCGGCTCGAGGCCCAGGGCCTGGCCGTCGACGTCGTGGAGGTCGCGGGATAGCGACGAACCCCTTGCGCACGCCACGCGGGTGGTGAAGGCTGCCCAATTGGGCCGGTCATGATCCACCGGCGTGGACGGCGCAAGAGGGAGCCCCACGATGCGGAGAACGCTGTTCGTCTGTTGTCTCGTGATCGCCATGCTCGCCGCACTGATGCCGGCGGCGGGCGCCAGTCACCACAAGGGCAAGGGACCCGCGCCGACGAAGGATCCGGTCGCGGAGGGAGGCGGTGGCGCGGTGTCGACCGTCGACCCCGTCGCGACCGAGGCCGGCCTGAAGGTCCTGCGCAACGGCGGCAACGCCGTCGACGCGGCGGTGGCCGCTGCCGCGACGCTCGGCGTGACCGAGCCGTACTCGGCGGGTATCGGCGGCGGCGGCTTCATGCTCGTCCGCCTGGCCGACTCCGGTGAGGTGGTCGTCATCGACGGTCGCGAGGAGGCGCCGGATGACCACCGGTTCGACCTCGACGTCTTCGCGCCGTTCACCGACGACTTCTTTGACGCCGTCAACAGCGGATTGTCGGTCGGCGTCCCCGGCACGCTCGACACGTGGGTCGAGGCGCTGGACCAGTACGGGACGATCTCGCTGCGACAGGCGCTGCAACCGGGGATCCGCGCCGCACAGCGCGGGTTCGTCGTCGATGAGACCTACGCAGCGCAGACCGCAGGCAACCTCGAACGCTTCCGCCAGATCACCTCGACCGCCGAGACGTACCTGGTCGACGGCGAGGTGCCGGAGGTCGGGTCGCGGGTGCGCAACCGCGACCTGGCGCGCACCTACCGCGAGCTGGCGCGCCGTGGGCCGGACTGGTTCTACGGGGGCGAGCTCGGCGAGGAGGTCGTGGCGACGGTCCAGGATCCACCAACCGCCGACGTCACGCTCGAGGAGTGGCAGCCCGGGTTCATGGACATCCGCGATCTGGCCGACTACGACGTGCAGGACCTCGCGCCGACCGAGAGCACGTTCGGCGGCTACGAGGTGTTCGGGATGCCCCCGCCGTCCAGCGGCGGCATCACCGTCGGCGAGACGCTCAACATCATGGAGGAGGGCTCGTGGTCGGGTGACATCGACTTCTACCACCTGTTCCTCGAGGCCACGGCCCACGCGTTCGCCGACCGCAACGCCTACATCGGCGACGACCGGTACGTGTACGTGCCGCAGGACGGGCTGCTGTCGCAGGAGTTCGCCGCGGAGCGCCTCGCGCAGATCGATCCGACGATGGCCAGCGACAAGCCGGTGGCGCCAGGCGATCCGTGCGACGAGGACGGTGGCGTCAACTGCGTGACCGACCCTGACGCCGTCGACGTGGCCGAGGGTGCGTCGACCACGCACCTGGTGACGGCCGACCGCTGGGGCAACGTCGTGAGCTACACGCTGACGATCGAGCAGACCGGCGGCAGCGCGCTCACGGTGCCCGGACGCGGGTTCCTGCTGAACAACGAGCTCACGGACTTCAACTTCACGGGGCCCAGCCCCAACCTGCCGGCACCGGGCAAGCGCCCGCGGTCGAGCATGAGCCCGACCATCGTGACCGAGGACGGCGCGCCCTTCCTGGCCGTCGGCACGCCGGGTGGATCGACGATCATCACGACGGTCGCGCAGATCCTGGCCAACCGCCTGGGACGTGACATGCCGCTGCCCGAGGCGATGGAGGAGCCGCGCGCGACGCAGCGCAACACGCCACAGGTGCGGGGCGAGGAGGCGTTCGTCGCGGCGTACGGCGCTGAGCTCGAAGCACTCGGCCATGTCTTCGAGGACCCGCCGACCGACGAGCTGGGCGCCGCGACGGCGATCGAACTGCTCGACGGTGGTCGCTTCCTCGCGGTCGCCGAGGCGGAGCGCCGCGGCGGCGGCGATGCCGGCGTCGTGCAGGGACACCGCTGAGCGAACGCCCACCGACCCCGCCACCCGCCGCGGTGGCGGGGTCGCCCCGCACCTCCCGCCGGCCGGTAGGGTTGCGCGCGGAGGCGTCTGGATTCCTGGTGGGTCCCACGGTCTTCAAAACCGATGAACCGGTGTCACACACCGGTTGGCGGGTTCGATTCCCGTTCGCCTCCGCGACACGGCGACCGCTGTCACCGACCACCGTCCCGACGGCGCGCGCCCGACCCGCCGCCGACCTGCCGGGGAGGACCACGGCCCTGCCGATCAGTGAGGTGTTCGCGCTGCCCGCTGTGCTCGCGGGCGGCGCCGGTGTGGTGTTGGGCACCGCCGCCCTGCTGTCGACCCGTGCGGCGGCCCGCCCCGACCTGCCCGCCGCACGGTGGTACCGCCAGCTGCCACCCACGCTGGCCGGACTGGTCGACAGCGCCACCACGCTGCGCCTGCTACGGACGTGCGCCGTCGTGGCACTGGTCGGTCTGGTCGGTGCGCTGGTCATGGCCACGGCGCCCGTCGACGCCCGCGTCGTCGTCCCAGCGGTGACGTCGGCGGCGCTGGTGGGCGGCACAGTGATCATCGGCACCGATCACCCGGCCACCGCGGCGACGGCGCCCGTTCCCGGGTCGGCCGTGCCCGGATGGACCGCAGTGGCCTGGTTCGTGGCACTCGCGTTGATCGCGCTGTCGACGAGCACCGGACCGGTGCTGGCGGGCGTGCTCGTCGCCCACGTCGCACTGCTGCTCGCGCTGGCGCGGCGGACGCCGCCCACGCCGGTCGCCCACCACGGGCCACTGGCGGCGTTGATGGCGATCGTCGGACACCTCGCGCCGCTCGGGCGTGACCAGCAGGGACGTCCGGCCTGGCGCAACCCCGTCGTCAACGCGGCACACGCGGCGCTGCCGCACCCGGCGCTGTGGCTGACCGCAGTCGTCGCCGGACTGGCGCTGGCCGGTCACGCGCCCACGCCACCCGGCCCGACGCTGGCGGCCGCGACCCTCGGCGCCGGGGCGGTCCTGCGCGTGGGGATCTTCCGCCCCTACTTCACGGGGGTTCTTGCCCCCGTCGCGGCGGCGTACGGCCTGATCGCGGCCGGCCGCTGGCTGGCTCCGGTGGATCTGCTGGCCTTCGTCGCCCTCCACGCGGTCGCGATCGCCGTGCTCCACCGGCAGGCGATCGCCCGGCACGATCCCCGGACCGCGCGTGCGGTGCAGTTCCTCCCACGGACCGCGGTGGTCATCTCGGTGCTCACGGGCCTGTGGGTGCTGGCGACCTGACGTCACGCCCCCCGACCCAGCAGCTACGCTGCTCCGCATGCAGCCGCCCGAGCGCCCCTATCCCGGCTACCTCGAACGGATCGCAGATCGCATCCGCCGCGCCGATCCACCGCCGATCACCTCTGACCACGAGGGCGCGGCACCGCAGATCGGTGACCGCATCGCCGAGCTCGTCGACGGGATGCGCGGGACGCTGCTCGAGCTGTCACACGACGTGCACGCCAACCCGGAGCTCGGCTTCGCCGAGCGGGGCGCGGTGGATGCCGTCAGCCGAACACTTGCCGGACACGGCGTCGAGGCAGAGGGCGGCGGATGGGGGCTCGACACCGCGCTGCGCGCGACCACCGGCGAGGGCGAGCCCACGATCGCGCTGATCGCGGAGTACGACGCGCTGCCCGAGATCGGGCACGCGTGTGGGCACAACGTCATCTGCGCCGCAGCCGTCGGCGCCTTCCTCGCCCTGCACCGCCTCGGCGACGAGTGCCCGGGGACGGTGGAGCTGATCGGGACGCCGGCCGAGGAGGGCGGTGGCGGCAAGGAGCTGATCGCCCGTGCCGGAGGCTTCGACGGCGTGACGGCCGCGCTGATGGTGCACCCGTTCGGGATGGACGTCGCCGACCACCCGTGGCTGGGTGTCCGCCAGGTCGAGGTGACCTACCACGGCCTGTCGGCGCACGCGTCGATGATGCCCTTCCTCGGTCGCAACGCCCTGGACGCCGCCGTGCTCGCCTACACCGGTGTCGGGCAGCTGCGCCAGCACATGCTCTCCGACGACCGCGTCCACGGGATCATCACCGACGGCGGCCAGGCACCCAACATCGTCCCGGAACGCGCGACGGCGCGCTTCTACGTGCGCTCCGCGGAGCCCGAGACCCTCATGACGCTGGCCGACCGGGTCGACGACGTGCTGCGGTCGGCGGCCACCGCGACAGGCACGACGGCGGAGGTGACATGGGACCCGTGCCCGGTGTACCTGCCGGTCCGCACCAACCACCCGTTGGCGGCGCGGTACGCCGTGAACCTGGTGGACCGTGGCAGACAGGTGCTGCCGCGGGGTGTCGCGCCGACCTCGCTGGCCGCGTCCACCGACATGGGCAACATCTCGGTGCGCGTGCCGTCCATCCACCCGCTGCTGGCGGTCGCGCCGGCCGACGTCACCATCCACACCGCCCAGTTCGCCGAGTGGGCCGCGTCCGAGCGCGCCGACGACGCAACGGTCGACGCCGCGATCGGCCTCGCGCGCACGGCCGCGGACATCTGCGTCGACGCCGATCTGCGCGCCGGGATGACCAGCGACTTCGACGCGGAAGGCGGCGTGATGGACGTCCTCGGACTGCTGTCGTAGCTGGTCATCCGGATATTTGACGTGCATGATCGACTGATTGTGGGCACAATGTCGCCGCTGGCGCTTCCCCGCCACCGCAGCTCGTGCTACACGGAACCGTGCGACACCTGGCACGAACTGGCCCACGCCGAGCACTGCAGTCGATGACCGACGAGCACGGCAAGCCAAGGAGTTGTTCACGTTGAATGGCGTCGCTTGACAGCGCGCGACCACACACCGCCGACCCCGCCGCGGGATGCATCCCACGGCTGAGGTCTCGGCCGCGTCGTTCACAGTGAGCCGTCCCGGGGAGGTTGCGCATGCCTGAGACCATCGCAGGCAGATATGCGTTGCTCACCAACATCGGCGCAGGCGGAAGCGCAGATGTGTGGCAGGCGAGGGACACCGTGCTGCAGCGGGACGTGGCGATCAAGCGCTTCGCCCGCGGGCACGAGATGGACGAGAACATGACGCGCGAGCTCGGCGCCCTGTCGAGCCTCGATCATCCGGGGATCGTCCGGCTGTATGACGCGGGGGTCGAGGACGAACGACCCTATCTCGTCGTCGAGCTGGTCTGCGGTCCGACCCTCCGCGAACGGCTGACCTACGGCCCGCTGACGCTGGAGCAGGCGCGCATCCTCGGGCGCGACATCGCCGAGGCGCTGGCCCACGCCCACGAGCACAACCTCGTGCACCAGGACGTCACGCCCACGAACATCCTGCTCGACGACGAGGACGGCCGGGCCAGACTGACCGACTTCGGCATCTGCACGCCACCACGCATCGATGCCGAGGCCGACACGTCACTGGTGACCACCTCGGGCTACACCGCCGTCGAGCAACTGCTGGGCGGGCCCATCTGCCCCGCCGCCGACGTGCACGCGCTGGGACTCGTGCTGCTCGAGGCGCTCACCGGTCACAAGGAGTTCGACGGCTCGCCGCTGGCTGCGGCCGTGGCACGGGTGCGTCGTCAGCCGACGATCCCGACCGACCTGCCCTCCCCCTGGCCGCAGCTGCTGTCGGCGATGACGGCACGGGATCCGGCCAAGCGGCCGAGCGCCGCGACGGTCGCCGCCTACCTCGACGCGTACCAGGCGATGGAGCTCCCGCCGCTCGAGCACACGGCCGACGAACAACAGCAGCAGGCCGACGACGACCAGGGCGCAGGGCTCGGCGGCTTCGTGCGCCGGCATCCACGCATCTCGGTGACGGTCGCCGCGGCCATCGCGGGATTCGTCGTGTCGTGGCCGATCGCGGCCATGTCGGAGCCACCGCAGGCCGAGATCACGCCAGGCGTCATGGCGTCCGAGATCCCCCCCGACCAGGCGGACGACGCGAATTAGGGTCGGTCTCCAGGACCGGTCGTGCACCGAGGGTGCAGCGGCGAGCGCGCGGCCCACGGCGCCGTCCTACAGCCTCGCCGACGGGTGCGCTCAGCGGTCGGCGTCGGCCAGCACGCGGCCGGACGGCAGGATCACGCCGTCGGCGCAGCGCGCCTCGACCTCGCCACCGCTGAACTGCTCCTCGTACAGTTGCGCGTAACGCCCTCCGCGAGCCAGCAACTCGGTGTGGGTGCCCTGCTCGACCAGCACACCGTCGACGAGCACGAAGATTACGTCGGCCGCCAGGATCGTCGACAGCCGGTGTGCGATGGCGAGCGTCGTCCGCTGGGCCATCAGCGGCTCGAGCGCCTGCTGGACCAGTCGCTCACTCGTCGTGTCGAGCGCCGAGGTCGCCTCGTCGAGGATCAGGATCTTCGGATCCGCAAGGATCACGCGTGCGATCGACAGGCGCTGCTTCTCGCCGCCGGACATGCGGTAGCCGCGTTCGCCGACCACCGTGTCGTACCCGTCGGCGAAGCGCATGATCGTGTC
The DNA here is from genome assembly GCA_036374135.1 of Euzebyales bacterium. Taxonomy (NCBI): domain Bacteria; kingdom Bacillati; phylum Actinomycetota; class Nitriliruptoria; order Euzebyales; species Euzebyales bacterium. The sequence goes on along the minus strand of DASUUK010000113.1, from coordinate 85,717 downwards.
GTGGATGTTCGCCGCGCGGGCCGCCGCGATCAGTTCGTCGTCGGTCGCGTCCGGGTTCGCGTAGCGGAGGTTCTCGCGGACCGAGGCGTGGAACAGGTACGTGTCCTGGGTCACCATGCCGATCAGGCCTGCCAGCGACGCCAGCGTGACGTCGCGCACGTCGGTCCCGTCGACGGTCACGTGCCCGCGGGTGACGTCGTACAGCCGAGGGATCAGGTACGACGTGGTCGTCTTGCCCGATCCCGAGGGACCGACGAGCGCGGCCAGCTGTCCTGGCTGCACGCGCAGGCTCAGATCCCGCAGCACCCACGGGTCGGTCGGCGCCTGCCCACCCGCCTGACCGTCCTGCGTCCCGGCCTGACCGTCGCCGGCCACGCGCTGGCCGGTCGGCACGCCCGGTTGTGCGTCCGGCGCCTCGACGGCGACGCGTGGCGCCGCGGGGTAGCGGAACCACACCCGGTCGAAGCGCACGTCACCGGTCACCGCATCCGCGTCGAGCGCCACCGCGTCCTCACGGTCGACGATCTGCGGCTCCAGATCCAGGTACTCGAAGATCCGGCCGAACAGGGCGAACGACGTCTGCACCTCGACCGAGACCTGCAGCAGGCGGATCAACGGGAACAGCACACGGCTCTGCAGGGTCGTGAACGCCACGACCGTGCCGGGTGTCAGCGTCCCGGCGCTGCCCGACAGCGTGACCCCGGCCAGCACGAGGCCCGTGACGAGGTAGATGATGGCCGGCAGCAGCGAGAAGAACGAACGCACGACGGCGAAGAACCACTGCCCCGTCATCGTCTGACTGACCTGCAGATCCGCCTGCCGGGCGTTCTCCGCCCGGTAGCGCGCGATCTCGGCGGCCTGGCGGTTGAAGATCTTCGACAGCAGCATGCCCGAGATCGACAGCGACTCCTCGGTGATCGCCGTCATCTCGGCCAGCGAGGACTGCGTGTCCGAGGCCACGGCACGTCGCGCGCGGCCGACGCGCAGCTGCAGGTAGATGAACAACGGCAGCAGCACCAGTGACACGACCGTCAGCTGCCACGACAGCACGAACATCGTGACGAGCGCGCCCGCGACGATCACGATGTTGGACAGCACGGTCGATGCCGTGTCGGTGACGACGGTCTGCACGCCCCCGACGTCGTTGCCGAGCCGCGACTGGATCTGCCCGGTCCGCGTCGCCGTGAAGAATGCCAGGTCCATACCCTGCAGGTGCGCGAACAGGCGGTCGCGCAACTCCTGCATCACGCGATTGCCCAGCCGGTTGGCGATCAACGTCTGCCAGACGCCCAGCACGGCCGACGTCAGCGTGACCGTCGCCATCGCCGCCACCAGAGTGACCAGCAGACCGAGGTACGGGCCGCCGTCGACGAACAGCGCGCGGTCGAAGATCCACTTGGTCAGGATGGGGTTGACCAGCTCCATCGCCCCGGTGATGACGATGAGCACCGCGACCAGGGCGGCCTGCGCGCGGTGGGGTGCGAACAACCGGACGACCCGGCGCAGGGTTGCGCGGCGGTCGAGTTCGGTGTCTCGGGCGGGCACGTCACAAGCCTATGGCCGGAGGTGGACGATGGCGTCGGGTCCGACACCTCCGGCACCATCCCGATCGGGCGCTTGAACTCTCGGGCAGCCGTGTCAGACTCTCATTGGCCGGCCCGGACCGAGCCCGGGGTCGGCAGGCCTACGGATCGGGAGGCGTCCCTTTGTCGACGTACGTGCTGCACCGACCACGCCTGCGGGGCTGGCTGCACGCGATGGCCGTACCGGTCGCCCTCGTCGGGGCGGCGGTGCTGTGGCAGTCCGGCACGCACCTCGACACCGCCGGCAGGATCGCCGTCATGGTGTTCGGCGCGAGCATGGTGGGGCTGTACGTCGTCAGCTCGCTGTACCACGTGCCGTCGTGGAATGCGCGCGCCCGGCGGATCCTCTCGCGATGCGACGGCGCGATGATCCAGATCATGATCGCGGGGACCTTCACACCGATCGCGTTCCACACGCTGTCCGGGACGTGGCGGACCGTGAGCCTGGTGATCGCATGGGTGGTCGCGGCCACCGGCGCCGGCTTCGCCCTGTCACCGATGGAGCCGCCGCGCTGGCTCGGCACCGTGGCGGCAGCGTCGACCGGCTGGCTGCTCGTCGTGCCGCTGGTCAAGATCATGACGGTCCTGCCGTGGCAGGCCACCGGGCTGATCGTGCTCGGTGGCGTGCTGTACACGATCGGCGCCGTGATCTACGGCATGCGCCGCCCCAATCCGATCCCTGGCTGGTTCGGGTTCCACGAGGTGTTCCACGTCTTCGTGGTCGCCGCCTCGACCGCCCACTACCTGGCGATCTGGCGCTACATCCTGCCGCCCTGATCGTCGGCGGCGGGACCGCCCGTGTGCCGCCGTATCCACTCGTACATCGCGATGCCCGACGCGACCCCGGCATTGATCGACCGGGTGGAGCCGAACTGGGGGATCGACACCACGGTGCTGACGGCGTCGCGGGCCGCGGCTGACAGCCCCGGACCCTCCTGACCGAACAGCAGCACGCACGCCACCGGAATGTGCGCGGTGCGCAGGTCGACGGCTCCCGGCAGGTTGTCGATCCCGATCAGCGGGAGGCGTTGCGCGCCGGCCCAGGCCGCGAGCGCGTCGACATCGGCGTGGTGGCGCACGTGCTGGTACCGCTCGGTGACCATCGCTCCGCGACGGTTCCACCGGCGTCGCCCCACGATGTGGACCGCCGCCGCCAGGAACGCGTTCGCGTTGCGTACGACGGCGCCGATGTTGCGATCGTTCTGCCAGTTCTCCACAGCGACATGGAACGGGTGACGACGGCGGTCGAGATCAGCGACGATCGCCTCGACCCTCCAGTAGCGGTAGTCGTCGATCACGTTGCGGCGGTCGCCGTCGGCGAGCAGTCCGGGATCCAGGCGGGGGTCGTCGGGCCACGGCGTCGGGTGCGGCCCGACGCCGACGGGCGTGCTGGCGGACGGGTCCTCGGGCGGCACCATGGCCCGCATCGTAGGAGGACGACGGCGTCCTCGGCACACACGGCCACCGCCGTCGATCACACCGATGAGGGCCCACGCCGACGGGATGCCACAGAGGCCGTTCTGGATACCATCGGACCACGGGTCGACAACGACGCGTAACGGTTGTGCGCTGCGCGGTCGAACACCTCTGCGAACGGGAACGATGTCGACGACCGCGAGCACGATCGGTGGAGCGCCCAATGGCGGACAGGCAGCAGTTCGGAGCCAACCTCTGGCTCGTCGACGAGATGTATCAGCAGTACCTCGAGCAGCCGGAGTCGGTGAGCGACACCTGGCAGGAGTTCTTCAGCGACTACCGGCCGGCATGGGAGCCCCGCGAGGGTCGTGCGGCGCGCGACGGCGCTGCTGAAGGCCGCTACGACGGGCGGAGCGGGCTCGCGACGTCCGGCGGGAAGGCGCGGCCGTCCACCGCGGACGACACCGCCTCGTCGAGCGGGACCGACGACGGCGCGGCCGCGGTGCCCGACGATGCGTCGCCGTTGCGCGGTGTGGCGTCGACCATCGCCGAGAACATGAGCGAGAGCCTCTCGGTGCCCACCGCCACGTCGATCCGCGTGGTCCCCGCCAAGCTGCTCGAGGTCAACCGCAAGATCATCAACAACCAGTTGCGGCGGACCCGTGGCGGCAAGGTCAGCTTCACGCATCTGATCGGCTGGGCGATGGTGCAGGGGATGCGCCAGATGCCGGCCATGACATCCAGCTACCACGAGGACGCCGACGGCAAGGGCTACGTCCGACGACCGGACCAGATCAACCTGGGTCTGGCGATGGACCTCGAGCGCAAGGACGGCTCGCGGACCCTGCTCGTGCCGAACATCAAGGACGTCGGGACCCTGGATTTCGGCGGGTTCTTCCGTACGTACGAGGAGGTCGTGCGCAAGGTCCGGCGCAACGAGCTGTCGATGGAGCTGTTCGCGGACACGACGGCGACGCTGACCAACCCGGGCACCGTCGGCACGGTCGGCAGCGTGCCGCGGTTGATGTCGGGTCAGAGCATGATCCTCGGGGTCGGCGCGATCGGCCACCCCAGCGAGTACCAGGCCACCGACCCGCGCACACTGGCCGAGCTGGGCGTCGGCAAGGTCGTCACGTTGACGTCGACCTACGACCACCGCGTGATCCAGGGGGCCGAGTCCGGCCTGTTCCTGTCGTACATCGAGGAGCTGCTGCTCGGTGAGCACAAGTTCTACGACGAGATCTTCACGAGCCTGCGGATCCCCTACGAGCCGGCGCGATGGCGCACCGACGACAACCCCCGGGTCGCCGACCGCGGACACGACAACCTCGGCGCCAAGCAGATCGCGGTGCAGCAGCTGATCAACATGTACCGCGTGCGCGGGCACCTGATCGCCAACCTCAACCCGCTGATGCACGACTTCCAGCGCCTGCACCCGGAGCTGGACATCCTGACCTACGGGCTGACGATCTGGGACCTCGACCGCGAGTACCTGACCGGCCTGCCCGCCGGTGAACCACTGATGCGCCTGGGCGACCTGCTGGGTCTGCTGCGCGACGCCTACTGCCGGACCATCGGCATCGAGTACATGCACATCCAGGAGCCCGAGCAGAAGGCCTGGATCCAGGAGCGGGTCGAGGGTGTGTCGACCGAGCTCGACGTCGCCGGACAGCGTCACATCCTGGGCCGGTTGAACAACGCGGAAGCCTTCGAGAAGTTCCTCCACACCAAGTTCCTGGGACAGAAGCGGTTCTCGCTCGAGGGTGCCGAGTCGGTCATCCCCATGCTCGACGCGCTGTTCTCCGCCGCGGCCGACGTCGGGATCGGCGACGCGGTGATGGGCATGGCCCACCGTGGGCGGCTCAACGTGCTGACCAACATCCTGGGCAAGAGCTACGAGAAGATCTTCACCGAGTTCGAGGGTCACATCGATCCCGACACCGTGCAGGGCTCCGGCGACGTCAAGTACCACATGGGGACGCGGGGCCGGCACACGTCGCCGGCGGGCAACACCATCGATGTCTTCCTGTCGGGCAACCCGAGCCACCTCGAGGCCGTGGACCCCGTGGTCGTCGGCATGGCCCGCGCCAAGCTCGACGTGCTCGGGCACCACGACCAGTACCCGGTGCTACCCGTGCTCGTCCACGGTGACGCCGCGTTCGCCGGCCAGGGCGTGGTGTTCGAGACCATGTCGATGAGCCAGCTGCGTGGCTACCGGGTCGGCGGGACGGTGCACATCATCGTCAACAACCAGCTGGGCTTCACCACCGCACCCCACCAGAGCAGGTCCAGCCAGTACGCCACCGACGTGGCCAAGACCGTGCAGGCACCGATCTTCCACGTCAACGGGGACGACCCCGAGGCGTGCGTGCGTGTCATCCGGCTGGCGTTCGAGTTCCGCCAGGCGTTCGGCAAGGACGTCGTGGTCGACATGGTGTGCTACCGCCGTCACGGCCACAACGAGAGCGACGAGCCCAGCTACACGCAGCCGATCATGTACGAGGCCATCGAGAACCGGCGCAGCGTCCGCAAGCTGTACACCGAGGAACTGGTGACGCGCGGTGACCTCACGCTGGACGAGGCCGAGGAGGCGCTCGAGGACTTCCGCGCCCAGCTGGACACCGCGCTCGAGGAGACGCGCGAGTCCGCACCGCATGCGCCGGAGGTCTCGCTCGAGGTCGACGTGGACGGCGTGCTGCCGCACGTCGACACCGGTGTCGACAGGGAGCGCCTCGATCACATCGCCCGCACGATCACCTCGTGGCCGGACGACTTCTCCGCACACCCCAAGCTGGGCAGGCAACTGGAGAAGCGCCGCGACCTGCTCGACCGTGACGCGGTCGACTGGGCGATGGCCGAGGCGCTGGCGTTCGGGTCGCTGCTGATGGAGGGCACGCCGGTGCGCATGACCGGGCAGGACTCGCGGCGCGGCACCTTCAGCCAGCGACACGCCGTGCTGATCGACCACGAGACCGCGGCCGAGTACGTGCCGCTCGCGCACCTGTCGGACGATCAGGCGACCCTGAAGATCTACGACTCGCCGCTCAACGAGTTCGCCGCGCTCGGCTTCGAGTACGGCTATTCGGTCACGCGCAACGACACGCTGGTGATCTGGGAGGCACAGTTCGGCGACTTCGTCAACGGCGCACAGGTGATCATCGACCAGTTCATCACCGCCGCCCGGGACAAGTGGGGGCAGACCAGCGGGCTGGTGATGTTCCTCCCGCACGGTTACGAGGGGCAGGGTCCCGAGCACTCGTCGGCCCACATCGAGCGGTTCCTGCAGGCCGCGGCAGAGGACAACATCCAGATCGCCCAGCCGAGCACGGCCGCGCAGTTGTTCCACCTCTTGCGCCGCCAGATGCACCGCGACGTGCGCAGACCGCTCATCGTGTTCACGCCGAAGGGGATGCTGCGGGCCAGGCCGGCGACCAGCCCGGCCAAGGACTTCCTCGAAGGCAGCTTCGCGGAGGTGCTCGACGACGCCGACGCGCCCGAGGACGTGGGACGCGTCGTCCTGTGCTCGGGCAAGCTCGCGCACCAGCTGCGCGCCGAACGCACGTCCCGTGAGGCGCCGGCGGCCGTCGTGCGGGTCGAGCAGTTGTACCCGTGGCCGGCCGGGCAGCTCGCCGAGATCCTCGACCGCTACGACGCGCGCGAGGTGGTGTGGGTGCAGGACGAACCCGAGAACATGGGTCCGTGGCCGTTCGTCCAGGCGCGCCTGCACGAGCTCGTCAGCGACGCGGGCGGAGCAGCGCGCGTGCTGACGCACCGCACGCGCGCCGAGAGCGCGAGCCCGGCCGCCGGCGGCTCCCAGATCCACAAGCAGGAGGAGCAGCTGCTGCTGGACGCCGCATTCGCCGACCTGGACTAGCGAGCGGCGTCCAGCAACTGGGCGAAAGCGTCAGCGGCGGAGGGCCTCGATGAAGAGTCGGTCGAGCCTGGCCACCTGCGGTGACGAGATGACCCGTCCACCGACGACCTCGCTGATGTCGGCGAGCTTGTCCAGGTCGGGTCCCTCCCCGTATGCGATCGACACGACGTCGATCGGCTGACCGGGCTTGCCCATCGACTGCAACCGCCGCAGCATCTGCTCGTGGCCGATGCTGTTGTCATCGTCGTTGCGCCCGTCGGTGAGCAGCACGATGGTGTGCTGCGAACCCGGTTCGTACCGTCGCCGCATCGACCGGTACGCCGCGACCACCGTGTCGTTGAGTGCCGTGTCGTTCTCGGGGTCGAGCGCATCGAGCTCGTCGACGATCACGCGCTTGCGCTGGCGGCCGTCCACGATCTCGTTGAGCGGCCCCGGCGCCGCGAGCTCGCGATAGTCGCCGCCGTGCTGACCGCCCGGCAGGTCGGTCGAGAACTCCCACAGGCCGACGTCACTGCCGTTCGGGATGACGTCGAGGCTGCGCTGCGCCGCGCGCACGGTGGCTTCCAACCGCGTCTTCCTGCCGTCCGCGACCAGCACGTTCATCGAGCCGGACACGTCGACCAGGAACAGCGTGCGGCTGAAGCGCGGGACGGTCACCCACGACGAGCGCAGCTTGCGGAACGAATCGACGTCCGGCAGATCTCCCGGTGGCTCCGCGGCGATCTGATCCATCGCGCGCATGCAGTCCTCGTCGCGCAGGACGTCGCTGGCCTCGTTGTCACGGGTGCGGAACCCGGCGTCTGTGAACATCTTCACGCCGGCGTCGCTGAGGAGGTAGTCGCCGAACTCGTCGGCGACCTGCAGCACGTCGTTGCTCACCCACGACGTGTTGAGCAGCACGTAGGGATAGTTGGACTCCATCGCGATGTCGTCGCGGCCACTGTCGGGGTACATCGCCACGAGCTCGGGCAGCTCGGAGGACGCGCTCGGAGGACTCACGGAGCTCTCCGACGGCTCGTCGGGCGCAGGTGCACCACTCTGGTTGAAGCGCCAGACCTCGCGCTCCTCCAGCGGCGTCGCCGACAACGCGCTGAGGGGCGCGTCCGCCGAGGCGTATCGCTCGAGCGTCTCGACCGAGCTCGCGTCGATGTTCGACAGGACGCGTTGCACCCGGAACAGGCTGAGCGGCGTCGCCGACTGGGAACGCGAACCGCCGTTTGCGGCATCGAGCGCCAGCAGCGCCTGCAGCCCGGTGGTCGTGTAGCGGGGATCGGTCATCTCGAGTCGGAACGAACCCCACTCGCGCTTGCCGTACTCGCTCCACCCCGCGTCGGAATCGGCGAGGTCGAAGAACTGCTTCCAGTTCAACCGCTCGTCCGGCCAGCCGAGCTCCTCGGCCATCGGTCGAGGCACCGCGAGCACCGTGGGCGACCGCGCGAGCACCGTGGGATCGTCCGGGAGGATCGTCGGGTCGTCGAGCTGGAGTCGAGCCAGCTCCGTCCACAGCGTCGACTGCGGGATCCAGACGTCCGGCCGTGGGCCGTGCGTGTCCGAGCGCCATCCGTTGATCAGTCGGCCCACGACCGCCGACGAGCTGACCGGTCGGACCCTGATCGGGATGCAGTCCCGCCCGGAGGCGCGCAGGTCGGCCGTGTAGCCGTCGGCCAGCTCCCGGACGATCGGCACGACGGCGTCGTCGGCCGCGATGTCGATTGTCTCGTTGCCGGCGTCGCAGTCGGCCGCGACCTCGGATGGTTCGTCCTTCGGTGTCGGTTCGTCCCCCGTGATCACGTTGCCCAGCCCGACACCCAGTGCCATGCCGGTCAACAGGATGAGGACAGCGACGCCGGCCTTCGGCCACACGCCGACGAATCCTCGGGACCCCTCTCGCGATGATGACAAAGCTACGCCCGCCATAGTAGATACGCCGTCGCGCAACGGCCCCCAACGGTACCCCACCGCGCACCCTGCGCAGCGGCCCGTCCCAAACGGCTCGCGCGATCCGGCCGGTTTGCGAATGGGCATGGACTCTACAAACCGAATCGGCGACCCGCGAATCGGCGACCCGCGATGTGGGGACGACCGCCGTGACCGGCTCCGTTCTATCCTGCTCCGTCATGGATCCAGCCGATGACCTGTTGGCCTTCATCGCCGCCGCGCCGTCGCCCTACCACGCGGTCGCCGAGATGGCCCGCCGCCTCGACCGTGCAGGCTTCGCCCCGCTGTCCGAGACCACGCCGTGGAACCTCGCGCCCGGCGACCGACGGTACGTGGTCCGCGACGGCGGCAGCCTGATCGCCCTGCGCGTGGGTGGCCAACCCCTCGCCGACGCCGGCGTGCGACTGATCGGCACCCACACCGACAGCCCGACGTTGAAGGTCCGGCCGATCGAGGACGTCAGGCGTCACGGGTACGCGCAGGTGGGCGTCGAACCGTACGGCGGACTGCTCGCCCACACCTGGCTGGACCGCGACCTGACGCTTGCCGGGCGCCTGGCGGTGCTCGACGACGACGGCGTCGTGTCGACCCGACTCGTGCACCTCGAGCGTCCCGTCCTGCGGGTGCCCTCACTGGCGATCCATCTGTTTCGCGAGTTGCGCGACACCGGCCTGCGCCTCGACCCACAGAAGCACCTGGTGCCGGTGCTCGGTCCCCCCAGCGCGCCCGCGCTGCGCAGCGTCGTCGCGGAGTCCGCCGGCGTCGACGCCGACGCCGTGGTCGGTCACGACCTGGTGACCGCCGACACCCAGCCGCCGGCCCGGGGCGGGATCGACGGCACCGCGATCCACGCGCCGCGGCTGGACAACCTGGCGTCGTGCCACGCGGCGCTGTTGGCGCTGTGCAACGCCGACGACGGGGATGCGACGCAGGTGCTCGTGGCCAACGACCACGAGGAGGTCGGGAGCACGACCGCCGAGGGCGCGCGCGGGTCGTTCCTCGACGACACGATCATGCGCCTCGTCCAGGTCGTCGACGGACCGGATCCACAGGCGCGGGCGCGCGCGCTCGCGCGATCCCTGCTGGTGTCGTGCGACATGGCCCACGCGGTGCACCCCAACTACGCGGACCGCCACGAGACCGAGCACCGGCCCCGCCTCGGAGGCGGTCCCGTGATCAAGCTCAACGCCAACCAGTCGTACGCCTCCGACGCTGGGTCGATCGGCTGGTTCACGGCCCGGGCGCGCGACGTCGGCGTCGACGTCCAGCACTTCGTCGTGCGCGCCGACCTGCCCTGCGGCTCGACGATCGGACCGCTGACCGCGGCGCGCCTGGGCGTGCAGACCGTCGACGTGGGCAACCCGATGCTGTCGATGCACTCGTGCCGCGAGCAGGCGAGCACAGCGGACGTCGCCCCGCTCGTCCGCGTGCTCGGCGCACACCTCGAGGCGTCGGTGCCCTAGGCTGCACCGACAGTGCGTGCCGCACGTGACCGCGTAGCGGTCGGGGTGGCTGCGCGTGGACCGCACGGCGGTGGGGGTACGTTGCAGCGGTCCAAACGCCGCCGACCCGTGACGGCGACCGACCCGACGGGGAGATCGAAGCCGTGCAGTTCCGACGACGCGAGCGCACCGCTGCCGCCGGTCGTGAGGCCGACGGAGACGTGGTCGACGCCGACCACGGTCCCGATGGCGGTGACGAGGCCGAGCAGGACGGGAACGCCGCCGGCAGGGGTGGCGACGCGGTGCACCGTCGGTCGAGGTCGCGCGAGACCCCCGTCCCATTGAGCCAACGCGCGACCGTCCGCGTCGGCGCGTACGCGTGGGCGGTCGTCGGCGTGGTGGTCGTCCTGATCATCCTCGGGCAGATCATCGGCCGCGTGTCTATCGTCGCGATCCCCCTCGTCCTCGCGTTGTTCCCGGCCGCGGTGCTGACGCCGCTGGCGGACCGGCTGAAGGAACGCGGGATGCGCGATGCGCTCGTCGCGACGCTGCTGGTGGTCGGCACGGTGCTGGTGATCAGCGGCATCATCACGGTGCTCGTGCCCGTGGTGGCCGATCAGATCGATGACATCACGGAGGATTTCCGCGAAGGCGTCGACGAGCTGCGCAACTACCTCGCGCGCGGCCCGTTCGGGCTCGACCCGTTCGACCTCGACGAGCTCATCGATCGTGCCCGCGAGCAGGTGCAGTCGGCCGACGTGGTCAGCTCCGGCACCGTCGGCAGCGTGGCGGGTCAGGCCGGCCGGTTCCTGGCAGGGCTCATCGCGTTCATCATCGCCCTGTTCTTCTACCTGAAGGACGGACCGGCCCTCGCCGCCTGGCTACGCCGCCTGTTCCCGTCCGGCGCGCGCGACGACGCGTCCGCCATCGGTGGGCTGGTGTGGACGACCATCGGCTCATACTTCCGCGGGCAGCTGCTCGTGGCGTTGATCGACGCGGTCGGCATCACGATCGGCCTGCTCGTGCTCCGTGTGCCGCTCGCACTGCCGATCGGCGTCCTCGTCCTGTTCGGCAGCCTGTTCCCGGTCGTCGGTGCCTTCGTCAGCGGGCTGCTGGCCGTGCTGGTCGCGCTGGCCACGCAGGGGTTGGTCACCGCGCTGATCGTGCTGGCCATCGTGCTCGGCGTGCAGCAGCTCGAGGGCAACCTGCTGCAACCGCTCATCCTCGGCCGCGCGACACAACTGCACCCCCTGGCGGTCGTCGCGGCGCTGCTCGCAGGTGGTTCGCTGCTCGGCATCCTGGGCGCGTTCATCGCGGTCCCGGTCGCCGCCAGCGCCTGGCGGGCGATCTCCTACCTGCGGTGGGGATCGGTGGCCTGACCCACGCCTGCACGCAGGCGTGTCGTCGTGTCGAGGAGCACGGCGAGGCGGGCTGACTCGGGCAGCCGCAGCCAGTCCCGCGCGCGGCCGTGATCGGCGACCAGCGCCGTGAGGTGGCGGAGCCGCCCCTGCCCCAGGTCGTCGAGCGCCGCATGGGCGTCGATCACCGCCACGAGCACATCGCGGTGGTCGGGATGGCGGGGTGCGAGCGCCGCCAGCAGCAGACAGAAGGCGCGGTCACGGATGTCGTCCGGGTCATCGCTGCGCCGCCACGATGGTGCGGCGACGTCGAGGCGTGAGCCGGTCTGCTGGGCGATCGCGCGCAACCAGCCGGCCATCGCCGCGTCCGGGGCACCGGCGCGGATCGCCGTCTCCGTCGCGTCGGCGGGCGCAGCGGCGTCGCTGCGTCCACCGGGATCGTCCCCGGCGGGCTCGAGCTCCGCGCTGCTGACCACCACGGTCCCCGCGACCCGGTCGTGCGGGCCGCGCCGCTCCGGTCCCGCCAGCAGCGACGGCCGCACGGCGAGCGCGACGGCGACAGCGGCACGGACACACGAACGGATCGCGGCCGCCCGCCGGCCCGGCAGTCCACCTCCGACGTCACGGACCTCGATCCCCATGACGCGTCGACCCGCCGTGCCGCCCCAGGCCGCGATGCTCAACGCGTCATACGCCAGCCAGCCGACCAGCACGACCACCGCCCACACCAGCGCCCGGGGCGCCCACGGCCGGGGCGCCGTCCCGAGCTCTCCGGACTCGACCAGCCAGATCACGCCGCCCATCCAGACGACCCAGAAGATCGCGGCGTCGATCACGAAGGCGACCGCCCGGTCGGACACGCCCGCGATCGCGAACAGCGTCCAGCGCGCCTTCCTGGTCCTCATCCGACGCTCCGACCGGGAAAGGTCGAGGACCTACCTCGCGACATCTGACGGGTCGATCGACACGAGCAGGTCTCCCTCGAGCACGGTGTCACCGACCTGTACGCCGACCTTCGCGATGCGTCCGGCGACCACCGCCAGCACGGGAATCTCCATCTTCATCGACTCGAGCACGACCAGCGGCTGCTCGACGGTGACCTGCTCACCCTCGGCGACGGCGATCCGCACGACGCTGGCGGCGATGTCCGCGGTGACGTGGCGCGTCACGGGCCGTCCCCACGGCCACGGCGCCAGTGGTCGAGCGCCGCGGCGAGGCGGTTCGTGACGGGCGTCGCGGTCGGCAGCTCGCAGCGGTCGATGCTCGCGAGCGGATGTACGGGGCGCACCGACGAACAGGTGAGCACCTCGTCGGCCGACAGGACCGCGTCACGCTCGTAGTCGCCCGTGTGGCAGACGGTCCCGTCGGCCACCGCGAGCTCGACGATGCTGCGCCTGCTGATCGAGTCGACGAGCCCCAGGTCGAGCGCGGGCGCGTACAGTTCGCCGTCACGGATCCACAGCACCGTGAACGTGGGGCCCTCCAGCACCAGGTGCTCGAGCGAGATCAGCAGGGCGTCGTCCCCACCGGCCGCCTGCGCCGCTCGTGACGCGGCCATGTTGGGACCGTACGACATCGTCTTCGCCGACGCGGGCCCGTAGCTGCCGAGCGGTCGGATCCACGGTGCCGGCTGACTGACCAGACGTCGCAGCGTGGCCCGCGCCGGCGGCTCGGTGACCGTCACGATGCGTGTGCCGGTCGCGGTCACGAACAGGCGTAGCGCGCCGTCGCCCCGCTGCCCGTCGAGCACGCGTGCGATGTCGTCACGTAGCACCGCGGACGGTGCGGGGGAAAGACCGATCGAGCGCAATGACCGGTCCAGCCGTTCGAGGTGGTCGTCGAGGCGGAACGGTGCCCCGTCCCAGATGCCGACCGTCTCGAACGCGCCGTCACCGCGCGCGACGCCGGCGTCAGTGATCGCCAGCGATGCCCGCTCGAGCGGCGATGAGGCGCCATCGACCAGCGCGATCTGCGTGACCATCGGTCGCGTTAGCTTAGACCAGCGCGGTCCAGGACCGACGCCTCAGTCCGGGAGTCTGATCCCGCTCGCACTCGTCGGTGGGGTGACGGGACCCGCATCCGAGGAGAACCCCTCCCACCAGACCGCGCGGCGCGGGTGGAACGTCAGGCTGGGATCCACATGGCCCCGTAGCAGCACGCCCACCTTGCTCGACGGCCGCGCGTCGTCGTGCGCGTCGATGACCACGCAGGCCGGCGTCGGTGCCTCGGGGACCGCGCTGGCGCCGACGTCGAGTGCGAAGCCGGCGTTCCACACGGCGGGCTGCACCGACAACGCGTCGCCGCGCTGGAGCGCCAGAGTCACCAGCCGTGCCCCCGTGACGGCGCGCCGCACCGCCGCGGGCAGTTCGGAGGGCAGCAGCGGCCCGACACCGCTGCGGCGCTGTGGCGCCAGCCGGCTGCGCGCACGGTCGACGCGGACCCGGATGAGCACCCGGCTGTGCGGACGCCACCGTCCCGGCAGCTGGGACAGGTCGCGCACGTAACCCGTCAGCGCTGTCCGGTGGGTCACGGCCATGGCCGCGAGGGCCGCGGAGATGGTCGGTGCGTGCAGCGCGAGCCCGAGCGGATCGGACAGGTCGTGGACGCGTGCGGTGCCGTCCACCGCGACGCCAGGATCCGACGGGTCGTCGGGTTCGATCCACAGCGCACATCGCGGGTCACGGCGCAGCGCCGCCACCTTGGCCGCGTGGCGGGACGTGGTCATCCACAACCCACCGCCGTCGGACCAGCAGGCCATCGGCGTCATCGCCGGCCCGTCACTGACCCGGTACGCGATCAGGCAGCGGGTGGCCCGGGCGAGCAGGGTGTGGGAGGCAGCCATCCCGGGGTACGTGCCCAGCGCACCGACCACCCATGCACCCGACGACGCCGGGCTGGACACCGGCGCGGGCTACGGTGGCCGCCGGGCAGTGACCGCGGTGGCCGCTGTGTGACGGATGCCGACGTCGCCCGATCACCGCCGACACCGTGCGCCCCGGTGCCCGCGACGTGGCACGATCGTCGGTGTCCCCCCACGAGCTGCAGGAGCGCTGCCATGGCCTTCGTCGCGATCAACGTCCTCACCGTCCCAGCCGAGCGCCGGGACGTGTTGGAGCAGCGGTTCGCGAGCCGCGCCGGTGAGGTCGACCGCACGCCCGGCTTCCAGGCGTTCGAGCTGCTGCGTCCGGTCGACGGCGAGGACCGCTATCTGGTCTACACGCGCTGGGACTCCAGAGAGGCGTTCACCGCATGGACCGAGTCGCAGGCGTTCGGGCGGGGGCACGCACGGCAGCAGGCCGACGGACCAGCGGCGACCGGCGCCGAGCTGTGGACGTTCGAGGTCGCCGAGCGCAGCGAGCGGGCGTAGCGGGCCGCCGGTGGGCGTAGCGCGTGACGGCGTGGGGCACTGGGTGCTCCACCTCGACGGTGACCTCGACGAGGTGGACCGCCACTGGGCGGCGCTGACGGCGGCCGGCATGATCGGCACGGCGGAGGTCGACGGACGCGCCGGCGTCTACTTCCCCCACCGGCTCGACGACCTCGCTGTGCCCGGGACGTGGGAGCACATACCC
This sequence comes from Euzebyales bacterium, assembly GCA_036374135.1. NCBI lineage: Bacteria > Bacillati > Actinomycetota > Nitriliruptoria > Euzebyales > Euzebyales bacterium. The sequence goes on along the minus strand of DASUUK010000113.1, from coordinate 70,534 downwards.
GACCGCGACTGGCACGAACAGTGGCGTGACGGCCTCACGCCGGTGCGTGCGGGGCGCTGGACCGTGACGCCTTCGTGGCTGGCGACTGGGACGGCGGACGAGTTGGTGCTCGACCCCGGACAGGCGTTCGGCACCGGCCATCACGAGACGACGCAGGCGTGCCTCGATGCGCTCGCCACGATCGCGTTGGACGGTCGCACAGTGCTCGACGTCGGCACCGGCAGCGGCGTGCTGGCGATCGCCGCCGCCGACGCCGGCGCGACGGTCACAGCGGTCGACACCGATCCGTTGGCGGTGGCTGCCGCGTCCGCCAACGCCGTCCGCAACGGTGCGGAGGTGACGGTGGCACACGGCAGCATCGACGCCGTCCGCGGCCGCACGTTCGACGTGGTGGTGGCCAACCTCGACACCGCCACCCTCGTCGCGTCGGCCGCTGACCTCGCGCGGGCCGTCGCAGCCGGGGGGACGTTGCTGGCCAGCGGCGTCGGCAACGAGCGCAGCGACCAGGTGGGCGCCGCCCTGACCCGTGTCGGCATGGACGTGACCGTGGCACCCGGGGCCGAGTGGACGCTGGTCAGAGCGCGGCGGCGGCCCGCATGACCGCTGGGGCGGATCGGACCGGGCCGGTCGAGATGACGCTCGACGGGTTCGCCCACGGGGGCCGCGCCGTCGGGCGACTGCCCGATGGACGCGCCTGCTTCGTGGCCTACGGCATCCCGGGAGAGCGGGTGATGGTGGAGGTCACCGACGTACGCCGCCGCTGGGCGCGCGGGACCGTCGTGGAGGTGCTGGACGCGTCACCCGACCGCGTGGCACCTCCGTGCCCGCTGTTCGGCCCGGGGCGCTGTGGGGGCTGCACCATGCAGCACATCGCGGTCGACCGCCAGGCCGCGCTGCTTGGCGAGGTGATCTCCGATCAGGTGCAGCGCATCGCGCGGCTCGAGGTCCCGGGTGGCGTGGTCGACGTGCTGACGCCCCACACCGGGGATGGTCTGGGCTACCGCAACCGCGCGCGCTTCACCGTCACCGACGATGGTCGCCTGGCGTTCCGCCGGGCACGCAGCCACGACCCGATCGTGGTCGAGGATTGTCCGCTGCTGACCGCGCGGGCGCGCGAGTTGCAGGCCGTGATGACGCAGGGATGGCGCGACGTCACCGAGGTGCAGCTGCAGGTCGGTTCGGACGGATCCGGCACCCTGGCCGTCACCGCGACCGGCCGCGACCCTGTCGTGCCGTCGACGCTGCCGGTGCACGTGGCGCGCCGCGGCCGCCGCCGGCGGGTGTCGCGTGACGCGCGCGTGCGTCACGCGGTCGGCGGCCGCACGTTCGTTGCGGGTGCCACCAGCTTCTTCCAGGCCAGCGTCGCCGCGGCTGAGGTGCTCGTCGACCGGGTCGTGCGCATCGCGGACGTCTCGCACGGGGATCGGGTGATCGACTGCTACGCGGGTGTCGGGCTGTTCTCGGTGGCCCTGGCCGCACGGGGCGCGCGGGTGACGGCCATCGAGAGCGACGCCGAGGCCTGCGCCGACGCGCGCCGCAACACACAGGGCATGCCGGTCGACGTCGTGTGCGCGCGCGTGGGTGACGTCCCGGTGACGCCGACCGGTGTCGCGGCCGTGGTGCTCGACCCACCACGGACCGGCGCAGGTGCCGACGCCATCGCGTGGATCGTCGACCGGTCGCCGGCACGCATCGCGTACGTGTCATGTGATCCGGCCACGTTCGCACGCGACGCGCGGCAGCTCGACGCCTCGGGCTACCGCCTGACGAGCCTCGTCGGCGTCGACCAGTTCACCCACACCGGCCACGTCGAGCTCGTCGGCGGCTTCACCCGGTCCGCATGAGGGTGCGTCGCTCCGCCATCGCACGGACGCTCGCGGGTGTCATGACCGCGGTGGTCCTCGCCACGGCCGGGGCACCGTCGGCCGGAGCCGCCGACGACGTGGAACCGCTGGATCTGCCTCCCCCTCCGCCGGCGCGTGTGGCGCCGTCTCCACCCGAGCAGCCGACGCCGACCGGTCTGGTCACCTTGCTCGACCGGTTGCACGGCTTCGGTCAGACGTCACCGGATGGCACGACCGGCGTGGCGGTCATCGACGCCACCGGCCGGTCGTTGAACTCGGTGCGCGCGCAGCGACCACTGCTGCCGGCGTCGACGATGAAGCTGCTCACGGCCGCGGCCGCCCTGCGCATACTCGGTCCCGACCACCGCTTCGTCACACGGGTGTACGCGACGGGCCCGATCGACGATGCGGGCACCCTCGACGGTGATCTGGTCCTGGTCGGCGGTGGTGACCCGGTACTCGCGACGCCGGCGTTCCGGCGCCGGGTCGACATGGCACGCCCGGCAACGTCGTTGCAGCGCCTGGCCCGCCGTGTCGCCGACGCGAGGGTGACGCGCGTGCGTGGACGGATCGTGGGTGACGGATCGATCCTCGCACGGCAGCCGCTGGCCACCGGTTGGCTGCCGGCCTACCTGACGAGTCGCGATGCGACCCGCAGCTCTGGCCTGACAGTCGACGCCGGCCTGCGGCTGTTCCGCCGCTCCGGCCAGCTCAACGGCGCCGCGGCCGCCGACCCGACGGCACGCGCCGCCGCCGAACTGCGCCGGCTGCTCGACGGGACGGACGTCGTGATCACCGGCACCCACCGGACGGGCCTCCTCCCCGACGACGCCACGGAGGTGGCGCGGGTCGCGAGTCCACCACTGACCGTGCTGCTGGCGCACATGCTGCGCGAGAGCGACAACCACCTCGCCGACGGCGTGTTCCGCATGCTCGGCGCCGCCACCGGCGACCCGACCTGGCGTGGCGGCGAGCGGGCCGTCCGCGCTGCGCTCGCCGACGTCGACGCCACGTGGCGCGGCACCCGCCTGGCCGACGGGTCCGGGCTGTCACGCGCCAATCGCCTGACCGCCGACGTGCTCGTCGAACTGCTGCGGACGATGGCGAACGGTCCTCAACGCGAGCCGTGGCTCCGCCTGCTCCCGGTCACGGGACGCTCGGGAACCGTCGCGTCACGACTGAGCGGCACGCAGGCCGTCGGCCGTGTGCGCGCCAAGACGGGCACGCTGCGCGACGTCCGCGCGCTGGCCGGCACGGTCCCCGGCACCGGCGGCGTCGATCACCACCTCGCCGTCCTCGCCAACGGGTTGCACAGCTACACGGGCGTGCTCGCAGCGCGGCGGTTGGCCGATGTCCTCGCCCTGGCGTTGGTGACGGCGCAGGACGGCTGCCGCGGTTCCATCGCCCCGCCCCATGACGAGCGCCCGCGCAGGTCTCCGGAACGGCGGATCTGCGGCGCTCCACGGCCATCGGCGCCGCCGGCGTAGTGGTCAGCTCGAGCCCGGGTCGCGTCCGCAGTCCGGACACGAATGAGCCGCAGATGATGCGGCGGAGGGGTCGTTCGTTGGCACCATCTGCGGCTGGCCCGCTCACGCGGACTCGCCCAAGTATGTACCCCATCGCCACTGTTATCAATCATTAGTTCCTCCCACGGTACAGTTGTCTGTAGACCGCTTTACGGCTGCCGTCGTGGGCGGTTGAATAGGTCCAACGGCAGAGGAGCCCAGCCGGTAGATGGCGCAACAGCCGCAGGACATGGCTCACCGCGCGGAAGGGCCGTCGGTCGGTCCGGGCGGCGGGCGACTCCTGACGCTCCATGAGGCGGCGGAGCACCTCAACGTGCACTACATGACGGCGTACCGGTGGGTGCGGCGCGGCGAGCTTCCGGCCTTCAAGACCGGCGGTCGCCTGCGCGTCCGCGCCAGCGACGTCGACCGGTTCCTCGCCGCTCGGCGGGTCGACGTGGCGGTCGACACCGATGCCGCCACCGACACCGACTGGGACCGGCACGTCGATCGGCTGACCCAGACGCTGCTGGGTGGGGACGCGACCTCGGCCCGCAACGAGGTGCGCAGCGTCATCTCCGACGGCGCGACGGCCGGCAACGCGTACGTCCGCCTGATCACGCCGTCGCTGCACCGCGTCGGCCACGCGTGGGAGCGGGGCGACATCAACGTCGCCGTCGAGCACCGCGCGCACCAGATCTGCGTCGCAATCGTCAGCCAGCTCGGCGACATGTTCCGCCGGCACGGTCCGGCCCGCGGCATTGCGATCACCGTGACCCCGCCGGGCGAGCAGCACGACCTCGCGTCAGCCATGGTGTCGGACTTCCTGCGGGCCGCCGGGTACATGGTGCACCACCTCGGCGGCGACGTGCCGATCACCGACCTGCAGATGTTCATCAACGTCGTGCCCGCCGACCTCGTCTGCTTCTCGGTCACCCAGGCGATGGTCGCCGAGGACTACGTCGCGCTTGTCACCGCGTGCCGCGAGGTCGAGCCCGGAACCGACGTCGTCTTCGGTGGTCAGGGCGTCGACAGTGACGCGGTGGCCAACGCCGGCGCGATCGCGATCACCGACCTGGCGGACCTGATGGATCACGTGTCCGTCGGTTGAGGGACGCCCTCCCTCGACAGCACGCCGCCGGTGACGCCGGATCGACCGTGGGCGTCCGGCACGTTTCGCGGTCGGCGGACGACGCAACCATGTCGGTGACGGGCGCCCCACGCACGTGCGGTCACCGGCGACGACCTCGACGAGGACGGACGGTGTGTAGTGCAACGAATCGCAGTCCTGACCAGCGGTGGCGACTCGCCGGGCATGAACGCCGCCATCCGTTCGGTCGTGCGCTCCGCCGACGCGCGCGACGTCGACGTCTACGGGGTGCACCGCGGGTACGAGGGACTGATCGACGGTCGGATGTCGTACCTCAGCCCGCGTAGCGTCTCGGGGATCCTGCACCAGGGCGGCACGATGCTCGGCTCCGCACGGTCGGAACGCTTCGAGACCTTCGACGGACGCCGGCAGGCCATCAGCCAGCTCGAACGTCACGAGATCGAAGGACTGGTCGTGATCGGTGGCGACGGTTCGTTCCGCGGCGCCGACGCACTGTCGCGCGAGAGCGACGTGGCCGTCGTGGGCGTACCCGGCACGATCGACAACGACCTGTCCGGATGCGACTACACGCTCGGGTTCGACACCGCGGTCAACACCGCGCTCGAGGCGATCGACCGCATCCGCGACACCGCCGCCAGCCACCAGCGGGCCTTCTTCATCGAGGTGATGGGCCGAGCCAGCGGATGGATCGCGTTGTGCTCGGCGATCGCCGGTGGCGCCACCGAGGTGCTGGTCCCCGAGCGACCGACAGATGTCGAGGTTCTCCAGGAACGCATCCACAAGGCCTTCGAGATCGGCAAGCGCTACTGCCTCGTGGTCGTCGCCGAGGGAAACGACGCGGGCGGCGCCTTCGAGGTCGCCCGTCAGTGTGGCGAGAAGCTGTCGAGCCTCAGCCACCGCGTCACGACACTGGGCCACGTTCAGCGTGGCGGTCCACCATCGATGCGCGACCGCATCCTCGCCGCGCGCCTCGGCGACGCGGCCGTCACCGCGCTGCTCGACGGCGATGATCGGGTCATGGTCGGGGAGATCCACCAGAGCGTCGTGCGGACCGATCTGGAGGAGGCGTGGAGCACGGTGCACAGCACGCCTCCGGAACTGCTCGACCTGATGGACCGCCTCGCGCGCTAGGCGGGCATCGGGTCCGCACCGACCCCCACCTCAGCGCCTGCGTGACGCCCCCAGCTCGGGCTTGCCGCAGATGTCTGAGAGCTTCGGGGCGGAGCGAGGTCGTCCGTTCCGCGCTGGAACGTGGCGTCAGCTCGACAGCGCGTCGAGCCGCTGCTCCAGGTCCTCGCGGGACAGCGCACCGAGCACCCGCTCCCCCTCGCCGGTCTCCGCGTCGAGGAACACCCACGCGGGCTGGGCCACCACGCCGAACCGCTGCCAGATCTCGCCCTCGACGTCGGCCACGTTGACCATGTCCTCGAGCCCGTGGCGGGCCACGAACTCCTGCATGGCCGGCACCTGGTCACGGCTGGCGACGCCGATGATGTCGATCTTGCCGTCGTACTGCTGCACCACCTGTGCAACCTCGGGAGCCTCCCGATTGCACGTCGTTCACCAGGGGGCCCAGAACCACAGCGCAAGGCTCTCGCCCGCGTACACCGACCCGTCGAGGTTCTCACCGGCGACGGTCGTGACGGTCCCGAACGGCGCTCGGGCCTCGGCCGTGTCGGACCCCTGGCCGGAATCGGACTCCTCGCCGCGATCGGATTCCTCCTGAGCCGCCGCCGGCGTCGACACCTCATCACCGGCCGGGGCGGAGGGGGCGTCGTCGGTGTCACCCACATCGACGGCCGCGGTGTCCGATGTGGCGGATCCCCCGCAGCCCACGAGGACGAAACCGACGACCGTGAGCAGCAGCAGTCGTCGCACGGTCGGAAGGATACCGGCGCGGTCATCGAGCGTTCCGGACTGATCGCAACGCATGTGACAGTGTGACGGTCGCCGGGGCCGTGTCAGGTCTCCCAGGCGCGGCCCGCCACGACCGCACCGATCTCGTCGAGAGGATCGTCGCCGCTCACCGGCACGATCACCGGAACCGCGCCTGCGGAACGGTACGCGGCGCAGCGGGCAGCGAGGCCGTCGGGATCGACGTAGAAGGCGTCGACCATCCCGTCGGGCAGCGTGGCGGGCGCCTCGCGCAACCGGCCCTCGGTGTGGAGCGCGAGCACGCGGTCGACCGCGTCGCCGTAGCCCTGCCGGCGGTAGTGACGGGCGTACGGCGGCGCCATGATGTACGACGTCAGATCGCGCCGGGCCCTGGCGGGACCGTCCGCGGTCGTCGTGACCCAGACGAACGCGAGGACCTCGGCACCGGGCAGCGCGGCCGGCACCAGGTCGGCCGGCACGTGGTTGACCACGACGCCGTCGGCCGCCTCGAACGCGAGCTCCGTCATTCTCGGACCGAGCGCCGCCAACAGCACCCTCGCCTGCGAAGCCGCCGGGACCGGCAGGCGGAAGGCACCGCGACGTCCTCCGTCGAGCATCGCGCGCAGTGTCACGAGCCGGCGCCTGGTCGTGTCGATGGTCGCGTCGTGTGGACGACCGTGCCAGTCGCGCAGGATCCGCGGCGACGACGTGCCGACCCCCAACAGGAACGGCGCGCCCGAGATCTGCGACACGGTCGTCGCGGCCATGGCCATCGTCGCCGACGTGCGCGAGCCCAGGGGCAGGATCGCGGTGCCGAGCCGGTGGCCGGGGCGGCGCGCCGCCAGCGCCGAGGCCAGTGCAGGAGCGTGGAAGCCGCAGACCTCCGTGAACAGCACGGGATCGAAGCCGGCGTCCACCACATGCTCCAGCAGTCCGAGCGCGGTGCCGGCGTCGAGACGCAACACCCCGGGCAGCGCGAAACCGACCGAGCCTGCGTCGAGGGTGGTCGTGGCTGTCATCCGCACCTCCGGGGACGAGTTGCGGGCCGATCAACCCTATCCGGCCGCCCGACCGGCCAGGCGCGCGTTGGCGTGTCCGCGTGCCCAGCCCCGAACAGCCACGCCGGAGGCGCGCAACCCGCGCGACCACCCCGTCCTGCTGGCGGCGTCGTCAGGTGGCGGTCAAGCGGGCGGCGATCAGACCGATGACACCGCCGAGCAGGATCAGCAGGCCGATGAACACGAACCGCGGGCGGCGCTGCTCGGCCTCGCCCACGGGGCCCTCGACGCGCACGCCCTTGCGGCGCGCCCACGGTTCGATCGCCGCGGTGACCGAGCCGCCGTCCGCGCGCCAGAACGGGTTGATGGGTATTGGTCGATCGTCGCGCACACGGAGGTACGGACTCCGGAGCCCGGACTTCGACGTCACACCGACCAGCGCCTCGATCCCCGACCACGGGACCTGCCGGGTCGCCAGGAACGTGAAGGCCACGCCGTCGCTGTCGACGACCAGGCGCGAGCGCCAGATCAGCACGACGACGAGCACCGGCCAGATGCCCAGCAGGATCATCCCCGGCCCGCCCTGTCCGGTGACGACCGCGGCGACCGGCGGCCACACCAGCAGCACCACCAGACCGATCGAACCGAAGAGCATCCACCGCGGCGGCCGCGCGATCACCGGGTCGGGCTCCGGCTTCCGCCTGCGACGTGCCATCGGCTGCACCTCCTGTCGGCCTGCGCGTGCCACCGCCGGCAATGTACCAACGGAGAGGTGCCACGATCGTGCCCGTGCCGAACACCCCGGTCGTGACGGACTTCACCCCCATGTGCCCGCGCTGCGGCGCCGCGGCGTCAGGCGCGCATGCGCGAGCCCGAGGGATCGAACAGGCAGGCGTCCCGGCGGATCGCCTGCCGGCGCACGCCGACGACCTCGATCGAGAAGCCGTCGTCGGCGTCGGCGAGGGCGGACGGCACGTAGCCCAGCGCGACGGACGCCTCAGACGGATGCGCGTAGCCGCCCGAGGTCACCCAGCCGACGACCTCCTCGTCGTGCCAGATCGGTTCGTCGCCGATGACGTCAGCGTCGTCGGCGTCGACGGCGAACGTGACCAGCCGCCGCTGCGGTCCCTCGTCCCGGATCCGCTTGGCGGCGTCGCGCCCGACGAACGGCCCCTTGTCCACCTTGACGAACACGCCGAGGCCGGCTTCGTACGGGTCGAAGATCGGCCGGAACTCCGTCGCCCAGGCACCGAACGACTTCTCCAGCCGCAACGCGTCGAGCGCCCGCAGACCGAACAGGCGCAGGCCATGGCGTTCACCGGCCCGCGTGAGGATGTCGTACAACCGCGGCTGGTAGGCCGGCTCGACCCAGAACTCGTAGCCGAGGTCGCCGGTGAACGTCAGGCGGCCGCACAGCACAGGCACGTCCTCGATGTGCAGGCGACGTATGTCGAACAACCGGAAGGCCGTGCCGGAGACGTCGGCGGTGGTCACGTCCGCGAGCAGGTCGCGTGCCGACGGGCCGGCGATCGACAGGCCGCACAGGTTGGGGCCCAGGGTCGTGTAGCGCACCGAACCGTCGCCGGGCAGGTGGGCGTCGAACCAGCGCTCGTAGTAGCGCTCGGCCGCACCGGTGCCGAACACCATGAACCGCTCGGTCGCCCCGTCCGCGGCGTCGGCGGGCGTGGCAGGCAGCGCCGCGACGGTCAGATCCCCGGCGAGCTTGCCGTGCGGGCCGAGCAGCGGCGCGAGTGCGACGCGACCCACGGCGGGCACACGGTTGGTCACGAGGCCGTCGAGGAACGTCCGCGCGCCGAACCCGGTGAACAGGAACTTGGCGAAGCCGGTGGTCTCGGTCAGCCCTACCCCGTCGCGCACGGCGCGGCTCTCCTCGGCGACGTGGTCCCACGCGTTCGACCGCCGCAGCGTGGGTGTCTCGTAGCGCTGCTCACCGTCGCGCTGGAACCACAACGCGTACTCCAGGCCGTACGCGGCGCCCCACACGGCGTTGGCGTCGTCGAGGCGACCGTGGATCGGCGACGTCAGCAGCGGCCGACCGGCGGGCAGTTCCTCGTTCGGGTACGCGATGCGGAAGCGCCGCCCGTAGTTCTCGCGGACCTTCGCGTTGGTGTAGGCCGGTGTGGCGAAGTCGCCGAACCGTGCGACGTCCATCCCCCACACGTCGAAGCCCGGATCGCCGTCGGCGATCCAGTTCGCCAGCGCCAGCCCGACCCCGCCACCCTGCGACAGGCCCGCCATCACCCCGCACGCGACCCAGTGGCCGCGCTGCCCGCGGACAGGACCGATCAGCGGGTTGCCGTCGGGCGCGAACGTGAACGGCCCGTTGATCACGGTCTTGATGCCGACCTCGTAGAAGATCGGGAAGTGTGAGAAGGCGGTCTCGAGGTTGTCGGCGATGCGGTCCAGGTCGGGCGCCAGCAGCTGGTGGCCGAAGTCCCACGGCGTGGTCTGCGGGGACCACGGCACGCCGTGCGGTTCGTACGTGCCGAGCAGGAGGCCCGTGCCCTCCTTGCGCATGTAGACCTCGCCGGCGAAGTCCATGGCATGCAGGCCGCTGGCGCGCCCGGTGCCGCGCCAGTCCTCCAGCTCGGGCACCGACTCGGTCAGCAGGTACATGTGCTCCATCGCGAGCACCGGTAGCTCGATGCCGCACATGCGGCCGACCTCACGCGCCCACAGGCCGCCCGCATTGACGAAGTGCTCGCAGGTGACGACGCCCGCTTGCCCGCAGTCGAGCTCCCACTCGCCGTCAGGCAGCCGTCGGATCGCCCCGACGCGGGTGTGCTGGGCGACCTCGGCACCGGCCAGCTGCGCGGCGCGGGCGTACGCCCACGTCACGCCCGAGGGGTCCACATGGCCTTCCATCGGGTCGTACAGCGCCCCGACGAAGTGGCGCTCGTCCATGAACGGCAGGATCCGCTTGGCCTCGCCGACGCTGATCACCTCGGTGTCCATGCCGAGGTACCGGCCGCGGGCATGGGCCATGCGCAGCCAGTCGAGGCGCTCCTCGGTGTCGGCGAGCATCAGCCCGCCTGTGAGGTGGATGCCGCAGTCGTGCCCGGAGATCCGCTCGATCTCCTCGTAGAGCCCGACCGTGTACTGCTGCAGCGCCGCGACGTTGGGATCGCCGTTGAGCGTGTGCATGCCACCGGCGGCGTGCCAGGTCGAGCCCGACGTCAGCTCGGAGCGCTCCAGCAGCAGCGCGTCGGTGATCCCCACCTTCGTCAGGTGGTACAGCACGCTCGCGCCGACCACACCGCCCCCGATGACCACGACCTGCGCGCTGGACCTCATGACGCCCCTCAGTAGTCGGTCGGTACGCCTCCCTCGGCGACCCGCCGCTCGACGAACGCGTCGAGCTCGGCGACGACGTCGGGGTCGAGCGTCGGCGGCACATGGCCGTCGAGCAGTGCGCGGACCCGCGCGCCGGCGTGGTCCTGCGCCGTCGGGCCACCGGCCTCCTCCCACGTCTCGTAGTTGCGCCAGTCGGAGATCGTCGGGCGGAAGAACGCGTCGCGGAAGCGCTCCTGGGTGTGCGGCGCCCCGAAGAAGTGCCCTCCGGGACCGACGCCGGCGATCGCGTCGACGGCCAGCGCGGCGTCGTCGACCTCGAGCGGTTCCATGAAGGCCGACACCATCGCCAGCAGGTCGGCGTCGAGCGCGAACTTCTCGAACGACGCGCGCAGGCCGCCCTCCATCCAGCCCGCGCCGTGCAGCACGATGTGTGCCCCGCCCATCACGGCGCCCCACAGCGAGAACACGGTCTCGTACCCGGCCTGCGCGTCGACCGCGTTCGCCGTGCACACGCCTGACGAACGGTAGGGCACACCGGTGCGTCTGGCGAGCTGGCCGCCGACGAGCGCCGCGCGCATGAACTCGGGCGTCCCGAACGCCGGGGCACCGGACTGCATGTCCACGTTGGAGGTGAACCCCCCGTAGACGACGGGTGCGCCCGGACGGACCAGCTGGGTGAAGGCGATGCCCGCCAGCGCCTCCGCGTGCTGCTGGACCAGTGCGCCCGCGACCGTGACCGGCGCCATCGCCCCGGCGAGCGTGAACGGGGTGATGATCACCACCTGGTTGCGCGCGGAGAACTCCATGACGCCCTCCAGCATCGGCGCGTCGTAGCGCAACGGCGAGCTCGCGTTGATCACCGTGTGGATCGACGGCTGGGCCTCCAGCGTCGCGTCGTCGACCTGGCGGACGATGCGGGCCATCTCCAGGCAGTCGCGGTTGCGCTGGGCGCCCAGGCTGTAGGCGTGCGGCACCTTGTCGGTGATCGTGAGCATCGCCCGCGTGGCATGCAGGTGCCGCACCGAGGGGTGCCAGTCGACGGGCTCCACCGGGTAGCCGCCGTGCAGGTGGACGGCGTTGACCGCCTGGGTCAGCCGCAGCAGGTCGACGTAGTCGCGCGCGTTGCCCTGCCGCCGCCCACCGGCGACATCACTGACGTAGGGCGCGCTGGCGACTGCCGTGAAGGCGACGGCGTCGCCGCCGACCTGCAGGTCGCGTGACGGCGCAGGCGCGTGGAGGGTGAACTGTTCGGGCGCGTGGCCGACGAGATCGGTGACGAGGCCGGCATCCAGGCGAACCCGCGCGCCGTCGACGTCGGCCCCCGCGTCCGCCCACTGCGCGCGCGCATCGGGGTGGAGGAAGTCCAGGCCCGTCTCGGCGAGGACACGCAGCGCCGCGCGGTGGATCGCCTCGAGCTCATCGTCGGACACACCGGCGACGGGTGCGAACGTGCGCCGTGGCTGCCCCCACGGCGGCTGCGGCGGTCCGGTCGGGCGCTGCCCGCGCTGGCGACGTCGTCCGGAACGCCGCTCTCGCCGCCGCGCGGTGGATGCGCCGACCGCGGTCGTGTCGGCGGTGTGCTCGTCGGTGTTCACTGGTCCCCACCCGGTCGCGGCGCGCCGGTCCAGGCGCGCGAGATGCGGTCCGCGACATCGCGGACGTGGTGCTCGACCCTGCGCCGGTCCGCCGCGGACGACAGCCGGTACGACGGCCCGTACACGTACACTGCGGCGATCGCCCGCCCCGACGCATCGAGGATCGGGCTGGCCACGCTCGACAGTTCGTCCACGTAGTCGCCGTCGCTCCAGGACACGCCGTGGGCCCGCGCCCCCCCGACGCCCGCCCGGACGCGATCGGGATCGGGCGCGCGCTGCGCGACCCGCTCGACCTCCGACTCGGGCCACGTCGACATGAGCGCGTAGCCCGAGCCCCCGCCCAGGATCGACCACCGCGTGCCGTACCAGTCCTCGGCCTGGACGGGCCGTGGCGCGTCGACCTGCGCGATCGTGACCGTCCTGTCACCGACGGGGATCGACAGGCCCACGGCCTCGTCCACCTCGGCGACCAGTTCGAGCATGTAGGGGTGCGCGACGTCCCGAAGCACCGGTTCGATGTCGCCCGTCGTCACCAGGGCCGCGATGGACGGGCCGATGCGGTAGACCCCGTCCGCGTCGCGCGACAACGCGTCGAGGTCGCTGAGCGTCCCGAGCAGGCGGGCGGCGGTGCTGGTCGGCAGATCGGCGGCCTCGGCCAGGTCGACGAGCCCACGCGGGCGCTGGGCCACCTGTTCGAGGAGGGCCATCGATCTGACGACGCTCTGGACGGCTGCCATCTGACCGCGTAGATTACCGCTCAACGGCAAGAAGTCCAACGGATTCCACATTGTGGGAATGCCTGTCAGCCGAGCGGAGCGACCATGACCCACCGGGACGTCGACGCCGTGATCATCGGCGCTGGCGTCATCGGCGCGGCCGTCGGCTTCGAGCTCGCTCGACGCGGTTGGCGCACCCTGAACGTCGATGCGCTTCCCGCGGCAGGCTTCGGGTCGACCAGCAACTCGTGCGCGATCGTGCGGTTCACCTACTCGACCTACGACGGTGTCGCCATGGCGTGGGAGGGGTTGCACTACTGGCTCGACTGGCCCGACTACCTCGAGACCGGCGACGAGCGCGGACTCGCCACGCTGATCCAGTGCGGCACGTTGCTGCTGCGCAACCCCGGTGGGCACCACACGAAGGTCCAGCCCCTGTTCGACGAGATCGGCATCCCGTACGAGGACTGGGACGCCGAGACGCTGCGGGAGCGCATGCCCGCGTTCGACACCGGCGTGTTCGGGCCGCCGCGTCCCGTCGACGACGACGCGTTCTGGGACCCGCCGACCGAGCCGCTCCCGGGTGCGATCTGGACGCCCGCCTCCGGCTACGTCAGCGACCCGCAACTGTCGAGCCACAACCTCCAGCGCGCCGCCGAGGCCAAGGGTGGACGGTTCCAGTTCTCCACCACGGTCACCGGCATCGGGCGCGACGGCGGGCGCGTCACAGGCGTCACGCTCGACGACGGCTCGACGGTGAACGCGCCCGTCGTGGTCAACGTGGCAGGCCCGCACTCGGCGGTCATCAACGACCTGGCGGGACTGACCGCGACCATGAACATCGGCACGAGGCCGCTGCGTCACGAGGTGCACCACATCGCCGCACCCCCCGACGTCGACTACGAGCGCGACGGCGTGCACGTCTCCGACGGTGACACCGGCATCTACTTCCGACCCGAGACCGGCAACAGCATCCTGGTCGGCTCGGAGGATCCGGTCTGCGACGCGCGCCACTGGGTCGACGACCCCGACGACTTCGACCGTTCGATCACGCCGGCGCAGTGGGAGGCGCAGGTGCTGCGCCTCGCACGACGCATGCCCGACCTGGGTGTGCCCAACCAGCGCCGCGGCGTGGTGGACCTCTACGACGTGGCGGACGACTGGATCCCCATCTACGACCGCACCGACCTCGACGGGTTCTACGTGGCGATCGGGACGTCGGGCAACCAGTTCAAGAACGCCGGCGTCGCGGGCCACTGCATGGCCGAGCTGATCACGGCCGTCGAGAACGGCCACGACCACGATCGCGACCCGCTGACGGTGCAGGGTCGCTACACAGGACTGGACCTGCACCTGGGCGCCTTCTCACGCAACCGGGAGATCAACCCCGACAGCTCGTTCTCGGTGAACGGATGAAGGGCGCGCCTTGACCGACGAGGACCTCGACCTGACGACGCTGCCCGACGACGAACTCGTCGAGCAGATGCACGACGACCTCTACGACGGGCTCGCGGACGAGATCACCGAGGGCACCCACATCCTGCTGGACCGAGGCTGGCTGCCCCAACGCGTGCTCAACGATGCGCTGGTCGAGGGCATGCGCATCGTGGGCATCGACTTCCGCGACGGCATCCTGTTCGTCCCCGAGGTGCTGCAGGCGGCCAACGCGATGAAGGCCGGCATGGCGGTGCTGCGCCCGCTGCTCGCCGAGACCGGCGCGGACGTCATCGGCAAGGTCGTCATCGGCACCGTCAAGGGCGACATCCACGACATCGGCAAGAACCTCGTCGGGATGATGCTCGAGGGCGCCGGCTTCGAGGTCGTCGACATCGGCATCAACAATGATGTCACCGCCTACATCACCGCGCTCGAGGAGGCCGAGCCCGACATCCTCGGCATGTCCGCACTGCTGACCACGACCATGCCGTACATGAAGGTCGTGATCGACGGACTGGCCGATCGTGGGCTGCGCGACCGCTACATCGTCATGGTCGGCGGCGCGCCGGTCAACGACGAGTTCGCCCGCGTCGTCGGCGCGGACGCCTACTGCCGCGACGCCGCTGCCGCCGCCGAGACCGCCACCGCCCTCGTCATGGCGCGCCGCGCCGCGGCCCGGTGACGATGGCGCGCCGGGTGCTGGTGATCGCGTGCGGCGCGCTCGCGCGCGAGTTGCATGCCGTCATCGCCGCCAACGACCTCGACGCGTTCACCGTCAGCTACCTGTCCGCCGACCTGCACACCACGCCGTCGAGGATCCCGGACGCCGTCGAGGAGCGCCTGCTCGCGCTGTCGGACGGCTACGACGACGTGTTCGTCGCCTACGGCGACTGCGGCACGGCGGGGCGCCTCGACGCGGTGCTCGAACGACTCGGCGCCACACGGCTGCCGGGCGCGCACTGCTACGAGTTCCTCGCGTCGTCGACGGTGTTCGCGCAACTGCACGATGCCGAGCCGACGACGTTCTACGTGACCGACTTCCTGCTGCGCCAGTTCGACCGCCTGGTGTGGCGGGGACTGGGACTCGATCGCTGGCCCCACCTGCGCGACGACTACTTCGGCAACTACACCCGTCTCGTCTACCTGTCACAGTTCCCGCCGACGAGCGCGCATCTCGACGGCGCGCAGCGCGCGGCCGACCTGCTGGGGCTCCGGCTCGAGCACATCCACGTGGGCACGGGCGACGTGGCGCCAGCGCTGCTGTCGATCGGGCGACGACCGGAACCCACGCCATGACCCGGTACGGCGACAGGCACCATCCATGACCAGCACCCACACCGTCGTCAGCTCCGCGTCCCGCGAGGTGGTGATGGGCCGCGATCGACCGTTCGTCGTGATCGGCGAGCGCATCAACCCCACCGGTCGTCGCGCGCTGGCCGCCGAGATGGCCGCGGGCGACTTCACGCGGGTGTGTGCCGACGCGTTGGCGCAGGTCTCCGCCGGCGCGGCCATGCTCGACGTGAACGCGGGGATCCCGCTCGCCGATGAGCCGGCGATCCTGGCCGAGGCCGTCCGGCAGGTACAGGCCGTGACCGCTGCGCCGCTGTCGATCGATTCGTCGGTCGTCGCGGCCCTCAACGCCGGGCTCGACGCCTACGAGGGCAAACCGCTGGTCAACTCGGTGACCGGCGAGGAGGATCGGCTCGAGAGCGTGCTGCCGCTGGTGGCCCGCCACGGCGCCGCGGTGGTCGCGATCACCAACGACGAGTCGGGCATCTCCGAGGACCCGGACGTGCGGTTCGAGGTCGCCCGCACGATCGTCAACAGGGCTGCGGACCACGGCATCCCCCCCGCCGACATCGTGGTCGACCCGCTGGTGATGCCGATCGCAGCGATCGGGTCCGCGGCCCGCGACGTGCTGCGACTGGTGGGCCGGCTGCGCGACGAGCTCGGCGTGAACACGACGTGTGGCGCGTCGAACATCAGCTTCGGGCTGCCCGGCCGCGCCGGGATCAACGCCGCGTTCCTGGCGATGGCGATCGGCGCCGGGATGACCTCGGCCATCACCAACCCGCTCGAGGAGGAGATACGCCGGACCGTGCACGCCGGCGACGTGCTGACCGGCGCGGACGCCAACTGCGCGGCGTGGATCGAACGGCACCGCGCCGCCGATGGTCCGGTCGACGGTGTGCGACGCCGCACGAACCGACGCCGCGCACGAGCCGGTGCCTGACGCGACCGACAAGACGACGGCGGGAGCGCACGCCACCGCCGAGGTCACGTTCACGCCCGCGGGACGGCGCGGCACCGTCACCGTCGGTACCACCGTCCTCGATGCCGCCCGCAGCCTCGGGGTCGACCTCGACTCGGTGTGCGGCGGGCGAGGTCGGTGTGGTCGTTGCCAGGTGACGCTCGGCGAACGTCCCGGTGTCGTCGCGGATCCGGCGAGGTTGACCGCCCCGGATGCCACGGAGTCGGCGTACCGGGGCCGCCGTCCGCTGACCGACGGACGCCGGCTGGGATGTGCCGCGCAGATCATCGGCGACGTCGTGATCGCCGTCCCGCCCGACAGTCAGGTGCACCGTCAGGTCGTGCGCAAGGACGCCGGGGCGCGCCACCTGCCGGTCTACCCGATGACTGTCCCGCGCTACATCGAGGTGCCGGCCCACGACGAGTGGACGGATCCTCGCAGGCGGACGACGGCGAGGACGGCGCACGAGATCATCGGGCAGGCCGAGCGGCTGCGGTCGGCGCTGGCCGCGCAGTGGGGGCTGCACGGTGTGCGCATCGCCCCCTCAGCGCTGGCCGACGTCCAGACCGCACTGGTCGACGGTGGCCATGGCGTCACGGCCGCGGTGCGTGACGGCACCACGGTCGTCGCCGTGTGGCCGGGACTGCGCGACACGCTGCACGGCGTGGCGGTCGACGTCGGGTCGACCACGCTCGCCGCGCACCTGTGCGAGCTCGGCTCTGGCAGGGTCCTGGCATCGGCTGGCCGCATGAACCCGCAGATCCGGTTCGGCGAGGATCTGATGAGCCGGGTCTCCTACGCGATGAGCCACGAAGGCGGCGGCCGGCATCTCACGACCGTCGTCCGTGACGCGCTCGCGACGATGGTCACCCAACTGTGCGACGAGGCCGCAGTCGCCCCCGACACCGTCGTCGAGGTCACGCTCGTGGGAAACCCGGTCATGCACCACCTGGTGCTCGGGCTCGATCCGGGTCCGCTGGGCTCCGCGCCGTTCGCCCTGGCCACGACATCCGCGGTGACGGTGCCCGCGCGCGACCTGGGCCTGCCCGTCCACGCCGGGGCGCGCGCCTATCTGCCTCCGTGCGTGGCCGGCCACGTCGGCGCCGACGCGGCCGCCGTCGTCGTGGCCGAGGCCCCCCACCGGTCCGACGCGCTCACGCTGATCGTCGACGTCGGCACCAACGCCGAGATCGTCCTCGGCGACCGGGACCGCATCCTCGCCGCGTCGTCACCGACGGGGCCAGCGTTCGAGGGCGCGCAGATCTCGTCGGGTCAACGCGCCGCTCCCGGCGCCATCGAGCGCGTGCGCGTCGATCCCGACACCCTGGAGCCGCGCCTGCGTGTCATCGGTGTCGATGCGTGGTCCGACGAGCCGGACTTCGCCGATGCGGTCGGCGGGACCGGCGGGACCGGCGTGACCGGCGTGTGCGGATCCGGCATCGTCGAGGCCGTCGCGGAGCTGTTCCTGGCGGGCGTCATCGTCGCGGACGGCAGGATCGTGCGGCCACAACCGCACCCTCGGATCGTCGCACGTGGGCGCACCCTGGCGTACCGGTTGTGGGACGATCCGGCGATCGACGTCACGCAGGCCGACGTGCGGGCGATCCAGCTCGCCAAGGCCGCGCTGCAGGCCGGGTGCAGGCTGCTCATGGACCACGCGGGCGTGACGGAGGTCGATCGGATCCGGCTGACCGGAGCGTTCGGCGCACACATCGATCCCGTGTATGCGCTGGTGCTCGGCCTGCTGCCCGACTGCGACCCCGCGCAGGTCACCGCTGTCACCAACGCGGCAGGTGTCGGCGCGATGATGCTGCTGTTGTCGGCGGACGCACGGGCCGAGGTCGAACAGGTGACGGCACAGATCGAGAAGATCGAGACGGCCCTCGAGCCGGCGTTCCAAGAGCACTTCGTCGCGGCCATGGGCCTGCCGCACGCGCACCTGCCCTACCGGCGACTCGCGGCGGCCGTGCCGCTGCCGACGGCGCCGACACCCACGCGGCGCTCACCAAGGCGGGCGCGCGTGCGCGGCGGTTGAGCACCCGGCCCTGCCCGATCAGCGCCCGGCCCGGTCGGTCGCCGCCAGCGCCGCGTCGACGAGGTCCTCGACGCGCTGCGGCATCGCCTCGATGTCCTCCGGCGCGTCCCGGCCGTAGGCACCCGTGCTGACGCGCGCGTACACCCCCTCGAGGATCGCCGCCAGCCGCCAGTAGGCGAGCGCGAGGTAGTAGTCGAACTGCGACACGTCGCGGCCGGAGCGCTGGGCGTACCGGGCGACCAGGTCGGCGCGGTCCGCGAAGCCCGGCAGGTGGGTCGCCGCCTGCGGGAGCGACCGCACGTCGTCGTCGGCATCGACCCAGTAGGCGCCGAGGATCCCCAGGTCGGCGAGCGGGTCGCCCAGCGTGCACAGCTCCCAGTCGACGACCGCGGCGACCGCACCGTCCCGGGTGAGGATCACGTTGTCGAGGCGGTAGTCGCCGTGGACGATGGCCGAGCCCTGCTGCGGCGGGATGGCGGCACCCAGACGTCGGTGGACCTCCACGAACGGCGGGAGCTCGCGCGTTGCCACATGCTCCCACTGGCGTCGCCACCGCCGGAGTTGACGGGCGCACCAGTCCTCGCGGCGGCCCAGGTCGCCCAGACCCACCGCATCCGGTTCGACGGCGTGCAGGTCGACCAACGTGTCGACCATCGCCTCGCTGATCCTCGCGCGCAACGCCGGGTCGGTGGTGGTCTCGACCATCTCGACGTTGCGGTACACCGGCCCCGTGACGAAGTCCATGACGTAGAACTCGGCGCCGGTCACCCGCGCGTCGTCCTCGTGGCCGATCATCGGCGGGACGGGTACGCCCGACCCGGCCAGCGCCGCCATGATCCGATGTTCACGCGCCATGTCGTGCGCGGACTGGATGACGCCGTGCAGCGGGGGGCGACGCAGCACCCAGCGCCGCCCGCCAGCGTCGCACACCTCGTAGGTCAGGTTCGACAGACCTCCCTCGATCCGCGAGAACGACAGGGGTGGATCGACGGCATCGACGTGCCCACGCCACCACGCCTCGAGGTTGCGGCGGTCGATGCCGGGGACGTCGGTGCCGCCGTCCTGCTCAGCCATCACGTCCTCCCAGCCGGTCGCGCAGCACGTGCTTCTCGATCTTGCCGGTCGACGTCTTCGGCAGGTCGCAGAAGTGGACCTCACGCGGCGCCTTGTAGTTCGCGATCCGCTCCTTGACGTGTGCGATGACGGCGTCGGCGTCGACATCCCGACCGTCGTGGACGGTGACGAAGGCGACCGGCACCTGCCCCCACGTCTCGTCGTTCCGGCCGACGACCGCGGCCTCGAGCACGGCGTCGTGGCTCTCGATCACGCGCTCGACCTCGACCGAGGCGATGTTCTCGCCGCCGGAGACGATGATGTCCTTGCGCCGGTCCGTGAGCTCCACGTAGCCGTCGGGGTGCATCACGCCGACGTCCCCTGTCCGGAACCATCCCGACGCGGTGACCTGCTTCGTCTGCTCGTCGTCCCGGTAGTAGCCGAGCATGATGTTGTTGCCACGCAGCGCGACCTCGCCCTCGGACCTGCCGTCGGCCGCGACATCCGTGTCGCAGTCATCGATGACCCGTGGCCGCTCGCCCACGACGTTGGCGACGCCCTGACGGGCGAGGAGCTCAGCGCGTCGGTCGGCCGGCAGCTCGTCCCACTCCGGCTGCCACTGGCAGATCATCACCGGCCCGTACGACTCGGTCAGCCCGTACAGGTGGGCGACGCGCAGATCCAGATCGTTCAGCGTGCCCAGCAGCGCCGGCGACGGGGGCGACCCGCCGGTGTCGACGTGGATCGGTCGAGGGGCCGGGCCGTCCCGCGCGCTGTCGGCGTGGGCGATCATCGTCAGCACCGTCGGGGCGGCGCTGAGGTGCGTGACGCCGGCCTCGCGGATGAGGCGCCAGACCTCGTCGGCGTCGAAGCGGGGCATGCACAGGTGCTGCGCGCCGGCGGCGTTGACGGCCCAGGTGAAGCACCAGCCGTCGCAGTGGAACATCGGCAGCGTCCACAGGTACACGCTGTCGGGCTGCAGCTGCGCCTGCAGCGCCATGGCGAGTGACTGCAGGTACGCACCCCGGTGGGAGTACATCACGCCCTTGGGTTGCCCGGTCGTGCCCGACGTGTAGTTGATCGACAGCACGTCGAGCTCGTCGACGGCCACCGTCAGCTCGTCCGCGCCCTCGAGCAGCGTCTCGTAGTCGTCGCCGTTCGCTGCGTTTCCGATAAGCCGCACGTCGTGCTCCGCCGCCGCGGCGGCCTCGCGCGCGACGTCGGCCAGCGTGTCGTCGTGCAGCAGCGTCACGGCGCCGGCGTGCGACAGGATCGCACCCAGTTCCGCGGGCTTGAGCCGGGTGTTGAGCGGGACCAGCACCGCACCGGCCAGCGGCACGCCGTTGTGCGCCTCGAGCAGCAGCGCCCCGTTGGCTGCCAGCACAGCGACCCGCTCGCCCGGTGTGACGCCCGATCCGGCGAGTGCGCCGGCCAGCCGGGTCGCCCGTGACCAGAACTGCCCGTAGGTGTGCTCCCGGCCACGGTCGCTCACCGCCGTACGGTCGCGGAACACGTGCGCGGCCCGCCGCAGGAACGCCGTGGGGGTCAGCGGCTCGTAGGAGAACGACGTGGTCGGCGCGGTCACTGTGGTTCCTCCGGCTCGATGCCGTCATCCTCCCCGCAGAGCGCGTCCGCTCACCGTGGCGCCATGCGGATGGCGCCGTCGAGACGGATGACCTCGCCGTTGAGCATCTGGTTGCCCACGATGTGCAGCGCGAGCGCCGCGTACTCGTCGGGACGGCCCAGCCGGCTCGGGAACGGCACCTGGTCGCCCAGCGACTCGCGGGCCTTCTCTGGCAGACCCGCCATCATCGGCGTGTCGAAGATCCCCGGCGCGATCGTCGCCACACGGATGCCGTGCGTCGCAAACTCGCGGGCCACCGGCAGGGTCATCGCGGCGACGCCACCCTTCGACGCCGAGTACGCGGCCTGGCCGATCTGCCCGTCGAACGCCGCGACCGATGCCGTGTTGACGATCACGCCACGCTCACCGACCGCGTCCGGTTCGTTGTCCATCATCGCGGCACCGACCAGACGGATGGCGTTGAACGTGCCGATGAGGTTGACGTGGATGACCCGCGTGAACTCGTCGAGCGACTGGGGTCCGTCGCGACCGACGACACGCGTCGCGGTCGCGATGCCCGCGCAGTTGACCAGCCCCCGGACACCACCGAACGCGTCGATGGCGGCGTCGACCGTTGCCTGGACGCTGGCGCCGTCGGTGACATCGGTCTCGACGAACCTGGCGTGATCGCCGATCGCGGCCTCGGCCTCGGCGCCGGCCTCGGCGTCGACGTCCGCCAGCACGACGGATGCGCCACCGTTGGCGAGGGCGTGTGCCGTGGCGGCGCCGAGCCCCGATCCCCCACCCGTGACGATGAACGTGGCGTTGTCGAGGTCCACCTGAACTCCGTTCTTCCTTCGGCCGTGCCCCGCACCGTCCGTACCCTGCCCGTCGCGTCTCACCCGCGGGGCGTCCGTATCGTGCACGCATGGCCCGCCCGCGCAGCGTTCGACGATTCGAGCGCCTCGCGGTGCGCGGTGATCCACGCGGGCACGTCGCTGGTGTCAGCGTCGGTGGCCACGCGAGCGCCGGCGTCCCGGAGCGCCCGACCCACGGACGCGACGCCGCCGCGCATCGCCACCGCCCAGCGGTAGGGACCGGCCATCTCCCGGTTGCAGGCTGGCTATCGCGCGGTAGCATCGCCCGCTTGCCCGCAGCGCACGCGCGCGGACGCAACCAGATGACATGCCGGATCGACCTCTCGGAGGTCGATCCTTCGCCGTTGCGCACGATGGTGCGCACGACCACAGGACGAACCGACGTGACCACCGCACTGCGCACCCGTCGATCGTTGGCCGGGGCGGCCCTGGCCTCCGCGATGTGCACGGGTCTGCTGACCATGCCCGCCGCCGCGGACACGCCACCGACCGACGTCCCACCACCCTCGCCGGAGCCGACGGCACACGACACGCGGGCGCGACGCACGGCCGCCGGCAGCGACGAGGCCACCGCGCTGGCCGAACCGTCCCGCCTGCTGTCGGCGACGACCGGCGACGCCATCACCTGGCCGGTCACGGGCCGGCTGACGTCACCGTTCGGACCACGGGGCGGCCGACTGCACCGCGGCATCGACATCGCTGCGGCCGCCGGCACGCCGATCCGCGCGGCGCAGGACGGCACCGTGCGGTTCGCCGGCTGGAAGGGCGGCTACGGCTACACCGCCGACATCGCACACGGGGGCGGTCTGACGACCCGGGCGGCCCACCAGTCCGAGTTGCTGGTGCGCCGGGGACAGCGGGTCCGGCGCGGTCAGATCATCGGTCGTGTCGGATCGACCGGCTCATCCACGGGACCCCACCTGCACTTCGAGATGGCGGGCCGCGGCGAGGAACTGGATCCTCTCGAGATCCTGCCGGCCCGGCGCTGACGGCAGGCCGCGGCCGGTGACGCGCTGACGACACCGACCCCGGCGCCTCCGAGGAACCGCGTTCCGGGACCCGCGTGCGATGTGGGTGGCCCCTGCCCAGGCGGGGCCGTGCGCCAGCGGACATCCTGGGACCAGATGCGAGGGTCCCGCGCACCCCCGGGCGACCGCTCGCCGTCTCCACCGCGCGCCGCGAAGGCAGCCCCGCCGATGTCCACCAACCCACCCGCGGAGACGTCGCCGCCACGTCCGGCAGCGATGCGCGACATCTTCGTGCCCGCACACCGCGCGGCGGCCGTCGCGATCCTGCTGACCGTGGCGCTCGCCGCCTTCGAGGGCCTGGCGGTCACCGCCGCCCTCCCACAGGTGGCCGCCGACCTGGGCAGCATCGAGCTGCTGCCGTGGGTGATCACCGCCTTCGGGTTGACGTCGGGCGTCGCGACCGTCGCCAGCGGCGCGCTGATCGACGGCGTGGGCGTGTCCCGGGTGTTCCGCGTCGCGGTCGCGACGTTCACCGTCGGCGGTGTCGCGGCAGGCCTGAGCGCCTCGATGCCGCTGATGATCGCCGCGCGGCTCGTCCAGGGCGCCGGCGCAGGCGCAACGATCGCGGTGGGGCTGGCAGCGGTCGGACTCGTGTTCCCCCGGGAGCTGGTGGGCCGGGCGTTCGCGCTGAACTCGACCGTCTGGGGCGTCATGGGCGTGGCGGCCCCCGCGCTGGCGGCTGCGATGCTGACGATCGGCTCGTGGCGCTGGATCTTCCTGGTCAACCTGCCGCTGGGACTCGTGGCGCTGCTCGCAGGGTGGCGCGCGTTGCCGGCCGTCGGCACGGCGCGTCGGACACCGCCCGACGTCGGCGGCCTGGTGCTGGTCACGCTCTTCACCGCGGCGGTGCTGCTGGGTGTCGATGCGCTCGGTCCGCGGTCGGTCGCCGGTGCCGCCATCGCCGGCGTCGTCGGGTGGCTGTACCTGCGCCGCGCGCGGCACCGCGGGAACGCCGTGCTGCGTCCGCGGCACGTCGTGTCCTCGCCGTTCGGTCCGCTGGCGTGGTCGATCTCGCTGATGCTGACCGGCGCCGTGGCGGTCGCGACGTTCGTGCCGCTGTACGTCCAGGGCGGACGCGGTGCGGGTACCGCCGTGACCGCCTGGTCGGTGCTGTTCTTCACGGTCGGCTGGACCAGCGGCGCGAACGCGTCGTCCAAGGTGCTCGACCGGGTGGCCGAGTCATCCGTCGTGCTGGGCGGCTTCGCGATCTCGGCCCCGGCGGCCGCCGTCGTCGCGGGCCTGGCGTCCGCCGACGCGTCGTTGTGGGCGATCTTCGCAGCACTGACCGTGCAGGGCGTGGGCGTCGGCGGTGCGACGAACGCCGCGCTGACCCTGCTGCGCGCTGTCGCGGACGACGACGAGCTGGGGCGCGCGACGGCGGCGCACCAGTTCCTGCGCAACCAGGGCATCACCGTCGGCGCGGCGTTGGGCGGTGCGACGATCCTGCTGGTCGTCGGCCAGCGCATCGGCGACATGGAACGGGTACGTGAGCTGCTCGCCGGTACGGCCGACGTCACCTCGTCGGCGGTCGCGGACGCGATCACGGCGGGATTCACCACGGCGGCGGTCGCCGGCGCGCTGGTGATCGCCGCGGGGGTCCTGCCGGTCATCGCGCTCCGCCGCCACCTCGCGCCCGCGCGGCACCGCCGACGCGGCCGACCGCCCACCGATCCGCCGGCGTCAGCGTTCCGCCACCACCGCCCACGCGCCCGAACGCAGCCGCTGGACGGTGAGCACCGCCCGCATCACCATCATGACGACCATGCCGATCCAGATGCCGCGCAGCCCCCAGCCGAACCACAATGAGAGCACGCAGACCGGGACCAGCCCGCCGAGTGACGCCAGCGTGGTCGACCACCACAGGAACCTGAAGTCGGCGGCCCCCATGAGGATGCCGTCGAGCACGTACACCACGCCCCCGATCGGCTGCAGCAGGGCGACGATGCCCCACACCGTGGCGACGGCCGCCAGCACGGCGGCATCGGTCGTGAACACCCGTGGCAGCACCTGGGCTGCCAGCAGGTAGGCGCCGCCCACGACGAAGCCGAACCCCGTGCCCCATCCCGCGAGGCGCATAGCCGCGCGCCGTGCCTCGTCGATCAGACCCGCGCCCAGTGCGGTGCCGATCATCGCCTGACCCGCGATCGCGAACCCGTCCTGCACCAGGGCGAGCATGGTCCACAGCTCGCGGGCGATCTGATGTGCGGCGACGGTGACCGTTCCCATGCGGGCGGCGACGGCGGTCGCGACCAGCATGCCCGACAGCAGCGCAGCGGTGCGCAGGAACAGGTCACGGGAGATCGACGCGATCCGTCGCATCGCTGTCGGGTCGATGCGCACCGTGGGCGGCGCGAACCGTCGGCGCCCGAGCGCGATGAAGGTCAATGCGCCGGCCGTCTGCGCGATCAACGTGCCGATCGCGGCACCGGCGATGCCGAGCCCGGCCGGATAGATCAGCGCCCAGCTCACCACGGCATTGCCGACGTTCACGGCGACGGTGATCCACAGCGGCGCCCGCATGTCCTTCGCGCCCCGGAATGCGCCGTGGCCGACCAGCACGATCAGCACCGGCACCGACGCCAGCGCGCGGATGCGCAGGTACACCTCGGCCGCGTCCGCGACGTCACCCTTCGCACCCATCAGCGCGAGCAGCAGTGGCGCCGCGAGCTCGAACACCACGGTGATCGCGACGCCCAGCATCACCGCCAGCCACAGCGCCTGCAGCGCGTAGGTCGCCGCCTCGCGGTCGCGTCCGGCGCCACGCAGCCTGGCCACCTCGGCGGTCGTGCCGTAGGTCAGGAAGTTGAACCCGAAGAACGCCAGGGTGAACAGCGCCACGCTGACGCCCAGGCCCGCCAACGGGACCGCGCCCAGGCGGCCGACCAGTGCGGTGTCGACCAGGCTGAGCAGGGGGTCCGCGGCCAGTGCCGCCATCGCGGGCAACGCGAGCCCGACGATCTCCCGATCGACTGAGGCGAGACGCATCGCGCCACCCTAGGTCAGTCGCGTCCGCGCGAGCGCTGGCAGATGCACCGCCGTTCGGGGACTACGGTGGCGCGCGCCGCAATCCCCGACGGGAGAGACCGTGACCGACGACCTGGTGCTCGCGGACGGCACCGTGATCGGCGTGGACGAGTTGGAGATGAGCTTCGTCCGGTCCAGCGGCCCCGGCGGTCAGCACGTGAACACCAGTGCGACCAAGGTGGAGCTCCGGTTCGACGTGGCCGGCAGCCGGGCGCTGGATGACGTCCAGAAGGCGCGCGTCCGCGATGCGCTCGCCTCACGTCTCACCGCCGAGGACGTCCTGGTGCTGCGGGCGGGCGAGTTCCGCTCCCAGGTGCGCAACCGTGAGGCCGTCATCGAGCGGCTGGGCAACCTGCTGAACGACGCGCTCCGCCCGCGCCGGCGGCGCATCCCCAGCCGGGTGCCGCGGTCCCAGCGGCGGAAGCGCCGCGAGGACAAGCGGCGCCGGGGCGAACGCAAGCGGCTGCGACGCCCGCCCGACGCAGGCTAGATCGCGGCCGCCACGCGGGAGCGCGCCGGGACGCGGTGCCGGATGTCCTCCGCCTGGTTCGCGCGACCTCAGTGGCGTACCCGCAGCGACCGCCAGTGGCGCTCGGCGTCCTGCCAGACATCCAGCGGCTCGACCACGTCGGTCACGGCGTCCAGCAGTTCCTCGAGCTCGTTGGTGTCGGCCGCGGTTGCGCGCGTCGGTTCGATGTGATCGAGCGACTCCGCCAACGCGGCGCGGCAGGCGAGCCACTGCGCCTCCACCGCGGGCGCCCGCCAGGCGTCGAGCTCACCGTCGATCGCCCGCAACTCGTCGCGCAGCAGGTCGAGACCGACCGGCACCGGTGCCGGGTCGACCCGACCGACGGGCAGGCACCCGAGCAGTGCCTGCCGCGCGTCCTCGACGCGTTGGGCCTGTGAGACGAACGCCGTCCACGGCTCCACCAGATGTGCGGGCATGCGCTTGCGACGGAACACGCCGAAGAGGGTAGCCGCGAGTCGACGCCCAACCACCGTTGTTGAACCTCCGCGGCGGTGCAGCCGCGCCGACGTGCGTACGATGATTGGTCGCGTCCCGCCCTTCATTCGATCCTCTGGCGGTATCCACCAATGACCCGACATCAGGCTGCTGCGGACACGCTGCTCGACGTGATGCGTCAGCGCGTCGTCGTGCTCGACGGTGCGATGGGTACGTCGTTGCAGGACCGCGAGCTGTCGAGCGAGGACTTCGGCGGTCTCGACGGCTGCAACGAGATGCTGGTGCGCACGCGTCCTGACGTCGTCGCGGACGTCCACGCAGGGTTCCTCGCCGCGGGCTGCGACGCGGTCGAGACCAACACGTTCGGCGGTGCGCCCTGGGTGCTCGACGAGTACGGCCTCGGTGACGACTGCGAGGACCTCAACACCCGCGCGGCGCAGATCGCCGTCGCGGCGTGTGACGACGTGCGGTCGCAACGCGACGCGGGACCCTGGGTCATCGGCTCGATCGGCCCGGGCACCCGCTCTCCCACGCTCTCGCTCGCGAAGGACCCCACCGCGTCCGACCACATCACCTACGACGCCGCGGTCGCTGGCTACCGCAGGCAGGCGCGCGGCCTGCTCGCAGGCGGCGCGCAGGCGCTGCTGGTCGAGACGTGCTACGACCTGCTGCAGGCCAAGGCCGCGATCTGGGCGAGCCAGGAGGCGATGGACGCCGAAGGTGTCCGTGTGCCGCTGATGTGTGCGGTGACGATCGAGCAGGGCCTGGGCACCATGCTGCTGGGCACCGACATCGGCGCGGCCGTCGCCGCACTGACGCCGATGGGCATCGACCTGCTCGGACTGAACTGCGCGACGGGTCCGGCCGACATGCGCGAGCCGTTGCGCCACCTGTCGCGTCACAGCCCGCTGCCGATCCTCGTGATCCCCAACGCGGGCATCCCGCGCATGGTCGACGGTCGACCGCACTACGAGCTGACGGCCGACGAGCTTGCGGACGCCCACGCCGACTTCGTCGCCGACTTCGGTGTACGTGTGGTCGGGGGATGCTGCGGTACGACCCCCGACCACGTCGCGGCGGTCGTCGAGCGCTGCCGCCCGCTGGAGCCCGCGCTGCGGTCACCGGTGGTCACGCCGAGCATCGCGTCGTTGTACAGCCCCTCCGCGCTGCACCAGGACACGTCGTTCCACATCATCGGCGAACGCCTCAACGCCAACGGGTCACGTCGGTTCAGGGAGCTGCTGCTCGCCGAGGACTGGGACGCGATCACCGAGATGGCGAAGGACCAGGTGCGCGGTGGTGCCCACTCGCTGGATGTCTGCGTCGACTACGTCGGACGCGACGGCGTGGCCGACATGGCGCAGGTCGTCGACCGGCTCGCGACCCGCTCCACCCTGCCGCTGGTCCTCGACTCCACAGAGGTCGACGTGGTCGCGGCGGGCCTGCGCCGGCTGGGCGGTCGCGCCGTCATCAACTCCGTCAACCTCGAGGACGGGCGCCGCAAGGCCGATCGCCTGTTCGCACTCGCCCGGCAGTTCGGGGCGGCGCTGGTCGCCCTCGCGATCGACGAGCGCGGCCAGGCGCGCACCGCGGACTGGAAGGTCGAGGTGTGTCACCGCCTCGCCGAGATCGCGGTCGACGAGTACGGCCTGTCGACGTCCGATCTGATCTTCGACACCCTGACCTTCCCGCTCGGATCGGGACAGGAGGAGCTGCGCCGTGACGGACTGGCGACGCTCGAGGCCATCGAGCGCGTCAAGGCCGAGATCCCCGGCTGCCACACGGTGCTCGGCGTGTCCAACATCAGCTTCGGCCTCGCCCCGGCGGCACGTCAGACGCTCAACTCGGTCTTCCTGCACGCCGCCGTCCAGAGCGGTCTCGACGCGGCGATCGTGCATCCAGGCAAGATCCTGCCGTTGCACCGGATCGACGACGAGGCCAGGCGCCTGTGCGACGACCTGGTCCACGACCGCCGGCGTGACGGGTATGACCCGCTGCACGAGCTGATGGCGCACTTCGAGGGGGCGTCGGAGGCTCACGACGACCGCGACGACCTCGACGAGCTCCCGCTCGAGGAACGACTCGAGCGACGCATCGTCGATGGTGCCCGCGACGGCATGCCCGGCGACCTCGACGCGGCGATGGCGACGGGCATCGCGCCGCTGGACATCATCAACACGCACCTGCTGGCCGGGATGAAGACGGTCGGGGATCTGTTCGGCTCGGGCCAGATGCAGCTGCCGTTCGTCCTCCAGTCCGCCGAGACGATGAAGTCCGCCGTCCGGCACCTGGAGCCGCACCTGGAGAAGGCTGACGCCGGGGGCAAGGCGCGCGTGGTCCTGGCGACCGTCAAGGGCGACGTGCACGACATCGGCAAGAACCTCGTCGACATCATCCTCACGAACAACGGCTACGAGGTGTGCAACCTCGGCATCAAGCAGCCGATCGACGCGATCATCGATGCGGCGGAGCAGTTCTCGGCCGATGCGATCGGCCTGTCGGGCCTGCTGGTGAAGTCGACCGTCGTCATGCGTGACGACCTCGACGAGCTCACCCGGCGCGGGCTCGACCAGTACCCGATCCTGCTCGGAGGAGCCGCTCTGACGCGGTCGTACGTGGAGGACGACCTGCGCGGTCGCTATGCAGGCCCGCTGTTCTACTGCCGCGACGCGTTCGCCGGTCTGTCGGTCATGGACGAGCTCGCCACGCAGCGGTCGACCGGCGCCAGGCTGCCGGCGTGGGGGCGTGGCGAGCCGGCTCGGCGCGCGCCCCGACGGACCCGGCGCAGCGCCGGTCCGACCACAGCCACCCGCCGACGGTCGGAAGTCCGCACGGACGTCCCCGTGCCGATCCCCCCGTTCTGGGGTTCGCGGGTGCACCGGGGCGTCCCGCTCGACGCGCTCCTGCCCCTGCTCAACACGACGGCGCTGTTCCGCAACCAGTGGGGCTTCGGTCGCGACGACACCACGGCCGCCCAGGCGGCGCTGCGTTCGACGCTCGAGCTGGCCCGGACCGAGTCGTTGCTGGCACCGCAGGTGGTGTACGGGTACTTCGCATGCAACGGCGACGGCGACGATGTGCTGATCTACGACGCTCCCGATTCGGACAGCGTCGTCGCGCGCTGGTCGTTCCCACGACAGTCGGGTGAGCGGCGGCTGTGCATCGCCGACTTCTTCCGCCCGGTCGAGTCGGGCGAGCGTGACGTGATCGCACTGCAGTGTGTGACGGTCGGCGACCGTGTGAGTGCGCGCGCCGCCGAACTGTTCGCCGCGGACCGGTACACCGACTACCTCTTCCTGCACGGGTTGGGCGTTGAGAGTGCCGAGGCACTCGCCGAGCACTGGCACGCCCGGGTCCGCGCCGAGCTCGGCATCGCGGACGCCGACGCGGCGACCCCGCGCGAACTGTTCCGTCAGGGCTACCAGGGTTCACGCTACTCGTTCGGCTACGCCGCATGTCCGGACCTGGAGCTGCGCGCGCCGCTGGTCGACCTGCTCGGAGCAGAGCGGATCCGGGTGGAACTGTCGGAAAGCTTCCAGTTGCACCCGGAACAGTCGACTGACGCTTTCATCGTGCACCATCCGCAGGCGCGTTACTTCAACGCGCGATAGCAACTGGTGCTATATTTCGGGCATCCAATGCCCAATTGGCCTGACCCGCCCCCGGGTTCGTTACAAAGGACGCATGAACCATGGCGAGCACGCAGGAATCCGCAGTTCGAAACTATCTGTTGTCCATCCGCAACCCCGACGCTCTGCGCGACGATGAAGCCATCGCCTCGCTGAACGCCAAGCTCGAGGAATCCAACGACGAGTTGGAGCGGCTGCAGCTGCGCCAGAAGCTGCTCGACAGCGAGACCCCGTCGCTCGAGGGTTACGAGGAGCGCTTCGTCGAGCACGCCAAGGCGTGGGCCGACCGCACCGGCATCAGCGCGGACGCCTTCATCGCCGAGGGCGTGCCCGCCGCGACGCTGCGGCGCGCCGGGTTCCGCGGCGTCAGCGGCGGCAGCAGGCGTCGCAGCACCAGTCGATCGAGTTCGACGCGGTCGACCTCGCGCAGCCGCGTGAGCGCCGATGAGGTGCGCGCTGCAATCCCGACCGGCCAGTTCACCGTCAAGGACCTGCAGGAGCGCAGCGGCGCCTCAGCCGCTGTCGTCCGCCGGGTCATCAGCGAGGAGGTCGCTGCCGGCAGCGTGTCGGACGAAGGCGCCGATCCCGATCACTCGGGACCGGGCCGGGCACCGACGCTGTACAAGCGCGGCGCGTAGGACGGGTCGCCTCTGGCTGCGGAGGCACCCCTGGACACGAGCGGCGTCATGTGGGGTCAATCCCACGTGACGCCGCGTTTTGTTGTGAACGCGCGCAGTGACCTGTTGGACACGACGTCATCAATGCGGTACGCGTGCCATCGCCGTCGTCCATTGGTACAAAGCGTCATTGTTCGCGATCGGTGTTCCAGTTGGTCCAGATGATGACATGTACTTCTGGACATGTGCCGACCGGTGCGCGGCCAGTGCCCAAATCCGGGTTCGTGTCACTACGACGACGCGGCGGTGAACCTACGCTGGGGCGGTGGGCACGTCCGGGACACGAGCGCGATGAGTTGGGAGCGGCCGCCACCGCGCCAACGCGCGCGGCGCGTGCTGCCGATCGCTGTCGCGGGGGCCGCCGCTGTCGTGGCGGTGATCTGGTTCTCGGTGTCGCGACCATCCTCGAACGGCACGCTGCCGGTCGGGCCCACGCCTGCGGCCGGACAGATCGCGGACCCTGTCGACATCGCGGACTTCGGCCCCGAGCAGTTGCCGCCCGTCGCCGTCACCACCGAGCAACCCGGTGACGGCGCGCTCCTCGAGGAGGCACACGCGTTGACGGTGGTCGCCGCTGACGACACCGGCCTGCAACTTCTCGACGTGGGCACGGGCGACCTCGAGCGCATCGAGGTGCGCCGACCCGGTCGCGCGTCGTTGTCGGACACCCTGTTCACCGTCGCCGGGAGCCTGATCGTCGACGCCGACAACGATGTCGTCGCGATACCCGAAGCCGGAAGCCCCTCGCGCATTGCCGCGAACCATCGCGCGATCCGCACGCTGGACGACGACGCGGTGTGGGTCTTCGACAACTTCACGCCGTACGTCAGTGGCACGGCGTCACGCGTCACGCTGGACGGGCGGGTCGAGGCACAGGTGGAACTGCCCGCTGTGGCCGAACCCCTGCTCGGTACGGACGAGGGGCTGATCGTCGGCGCCCCCGGCGCCATCACCTTCGTGTCGGGCGACGGCGACCGCCGGCTGATCGCACGCGGGATGACGGTGGCGACGGACGGCACGCGTCTGGCGTGGTTGCAGTGCGAGGACGACCTGTCCTGCGTGGTGACGATCGGAACGGTGGACGACCCGCAGATGGTGCGCACCGCGCTCGACCCGGCCGTGCTGCCGGCCGGCTTCTTCGGCCTGCCGATCGGCACGTTCTCGCCGGACGGCCGCTGGCTGGCCATGCCGCTGTACCGCAGCCGTGGACGCCGCGGCGCGGAAGGTGTGACGGTGTCGGTGATCGACACGCAGACAGGCACCGAGACCGAGCAGTTCGAGGGCTCGTCGCTCACGCCGTTCGACACGCCGCTGGCGTGGTCCCGGGATGGCCGCTGGCTGGTGTTCGTCTCTGGCGCCGACATCCACCTGTGGGACGCCACGACCGGCCGTGAGGTCACCCTGGACGTCGATCTGCGTGGCGTGCGCGCGCTGGCGGTCCGGTGAGCTGGGAGCCCGTCACCAGCCGTCGCGACGTCCTGCGGTGGTCGGTGGCCGCGGCCGTCGTCGTGGTGCTGCTCACCGCGGTGGTGCTCGGCGTGCGCGGCTGGCGGAACCGGTCGGTGTCCCACGCGCCGGGCGACGGCCGGGCGACGGCCAACGTCGCCTGGGGAGGCGAACCACCACCGCACATGCCGGGAGAGTTCACGGTCAGGCGGTGGCCCGCCGCCACGGCCGAACCCGTGCCGGCCGAGGAGGCGTTGCGTGTGGAGGGCGCCGGGGGTCGGACGCTGGTCATCGCCGATCCGCTCTCCCTGTACGAGGTGGATCTCGCTACGGGTGCCGTCCGCCGGCTCCGGCTGTCCGACGGCGCGTGGGGGCCGCTCACCGAACCGCTCATGACTGTGGGCGGCGATGTGATCACCACGACGTCCGAGGGCGTGCTGCGCATCCCGTCCCGCGCACACGTCGAACGGATCGCCGTGGACGACCGCGCGGTCGTCACGACCGACGACCGATCGGTCTGGGTGTTCGACAACCTGTCGACTCCGCTCGGCGGCATCGTCACGCGTGTGCGGCTCTCCGGTGGCGTGGCGGACCGGCTCAGCGTGCCAGACGTCACACGACCACTGGCGGGCACGAGCGACAGGATCGTCGTCGGCGGGCCGGGCACCGTCGCGGTGATGGGGACGGACGGCACCCGTCGCGTGCTGGCCGACGGCGACCCCGTCGCGAGCGATGGGACCCGCGTCGCGTGGATCGACTGCACGGAGGACCAGCCGTGCGCGCTCGTGCTCGGCTCCGTCGACGATCCGGATCAGGTGCGCCTGACGCTGGCGGCCGACGACCTGCCGGGCGGCGTGTTCGGCCTGCCCGCCGGAGCGTTCTCACCCGACGGCCGCTGGCTGGCGGTCCCCCTGACCCCGGCACCCGGACCGGTCGACGGTGGTCCGCGGTCGCGGGTCCTGGTCGTCGACACCTCCACGGGTGTGGAGGTTCGCCGCCTGGCCGGTGCGTACGGGCCCCCGACCCCGATCGCGTGGTCACCCGACGGGCGCTGGCTCGCGTTCGCGACCCGGAGCGGGCTTCGGCTGTGGGACGCCGAGCGCGACGAGGTACGGTCGCTGCCGACCGTGACCCAACGCATCCGCGGACTGACCTTCAGATGACCCCATCGACGGCGGCGGGCTCCGTGGACGTGGCGGTGCTCGGAGGTGGGCCGGCGGGCCTCGGTGCCGCCCGGCAGCTCGTCCGACGGGGATGCTCCGCGACGGTGCTCGAGGCAGGCGACCGGGTGGGCGGGCTCGCCGGCAGCGTCGACGTCGGCGGCGTGCGGGTCGACTTCGGCAGCCACCGGCTCCATCCCAGCGTCGCGCCTGAGATCCTCCATGACCTGGTCCACCTGCCAGGCGTCACGTTGCAGCGCCGGGAACGCAACGGGCGGATCCGGCTCGCAGGACGGTGGGTGGCGTTCCCCCTCCGCGTGACCGACGCACTACGGCACCTGCCCGTCGAACTGGCCGCCGGCATGGCCTGGGACATGGTCACCGGGCCGATGCGACGCACCGACGACGACACGTTCGATGAGGTGCTGCGCGCCGGAGTGGGTCCGACACTCGCCGGACGGTTCTACTTTCCGTACGCGCGCAAGGTCTGGGGCGTCGAGCCGTCCGCGCTGTCAGGAGAACAGGCCCGGCGACGCGTCGGCGCGAACTCGGTGACGGCCATCGCGCGGCGCGCGCTCCGCGGGGCGCGCGAGCGCCCGTGGTTCTGGTACCCCACCACGGGGTTCGGCGCGCTGAGCGAGGGCCTCGCCGCCGCTGCGGAGGATGCGGGCGCCGAGATCCACCTCGGAGCCCGCGTGACGTCTGTCGAGCGGACCGACGCCGGGTGGACCGTCACGACCACCGACGGCGGTGCGGTCCGCGCCCGGCAGGTTCTGAGCACCCTGCCCGTGCCCCTGCTGGCGCGCATGATGGACCCTTCACCACCACCGGATGTGGCACGCGCGGCCGCGGGCCTGCGCTACCGGGCAATGCTGCTCATCTACCTGGTGCTCGGACGCGATCGCTTCACGCCCTACGACGCGCACTACCTGCCCGAGACGTGGACGCCCGTGACGCGACTGTCGGAGCCGCGCAACTACCGCGACGGTCCCGATCCGCCGGGACGGACGGTGCTGTGTGCCGAACTGCCGTGCGCGCCTGATGACACATGGTGGTCACGGTCCGACGAGCACCTGGCGCGCGTCGTCGCCGACACGTGCCAGCAGGCGGGCCTCGAACGTCCAGAGCCCGTCGCGGTGGTGGTGCACCGACGACGCCGCGCCTACCCGGTCGCGACGACCGACAGCATCGGCCGCCTCGCGCGGCTGGAGGCGTGGCTGGCGACACAGCCGGACCTGCTCACGTTGGGGCGGCAGGGCCTGTTCGCCCACGACAACACGCACCACGCCCTGGCCATGGCATGGGCAGCGGCCGACGCCGTCGGATCCGGCGGTCACCTCGACCGTGAGGCGTGGAACCGTGCACGCGAGCGGTTCCGCGCCCACGTCGTCGAGGACTGACCGCGGCGGTCGGGCGGTCCGAGCAGCCTCAGCCGAGTGCGGCGCGGATCGCCTCGTGGAGTCCGCTGTGCGCGTCGAGGTACTCAGCGCGTTCGCACTTGAGCTCCGCGACACGCGAGGTGTACTCCTCTTCGCGGCCCTGCCGGGCGTAGCGCAGCCTCGGGTTCAGCAGCTCGGCGTCGTCGATCCCCGGGACCTCGTCGGCGATCCAGTACCCGAAGTCGGGGTCGGGCGTCCAGCTGATGGAGCCCTCCGCGATCGCCTTGACGATCGCCGACGAGTGCTCGATCTCGACGGACCTGCCACCCTCTGGGTCCGCGGCTCCGCCGATCTCCCCTGTGTTGAGCACGTACACGCCGAAGTCGTACTCCATCGACTGGATCAGCTCGCCGAGCCGGTTGCCCTGCAGGTGGTCGTGCTGCAGGAAGAACGGGTTCGTGCCCGGCACGCGTAGGGCCTTGCCGGCCTCCGCCGCGCCGCCCGCGGACGTGCCACGCGTCTCACCCAGCATGAAGTAGGCCACGGCCTGCTCGATCGACGTCATCCGGGTGACCGCCGGGACGATGTCGTCGTTGCGGTTGAGGATCAGGAGGAAGTCCGCGCGCCCCACCTTGCGCGGGTCGAAGTGCGGGATGTCGGCCAGACCGAACGTCCCACGCCCGTTCTTCGTGTGGCTGGCGTCCGCGAAGTCCACCGATCCGTCGTCGGCAACGGCGACGTTCTCAAGCCAACTGCCCGCGGAGGTCAGCGCGCGGTGGATCGTCGGCTCGTGCTCGGGGTCGAGGCTGAAGGTCTTGGCGAAGCACCCGTCCTCGGTCGCGTGGACCGTGCCACCCGGGGCGAGCGCCACGAAGTCGTCCTGCACCGGCAGCGAGTCGTTCTGCCGCGTGAACGTCGTCGTGGTCTTGCCGGTACCGGACAGGCCGACGATCAGTGCGACCCGGTCACCGTCGGACGTCGGGATCACCTTCGCGCCCGAGTGCATGGCCAGCCCGCCCCGCCGGTAGACCCACTCGTTCCACATGCGCAGCGAGCCCATCTTCGACTCGCCGAAGTAGTCGGCGCCGCTGACACGGGTGACCCAGTGCTCCAGGTCGATGGCGATCACGCGCTCGTCGGGGTAACTCGGCGTTGCCATCGTCGGCGTGTAGATGACGGTGAACGCCTCGTCGGCGTCCCAGTCGTCGTCGGGCGGGAAGTACAACTGCTGCTGCATCGCCGGGATGTTCGCGGCGGTCCGCTCGATGTACAGCTGCGTCGGCACGCGGAACACCGACCCCTCGGGTCCGATGTACCCGCGGACGCGCACCATGTCGCAGTCGGCGATGTGCGCGTCCTGCGCCTCGGCCAGCGTCCGGTATTCCGACCGTGGGATCGTCTGTTTGGCGGTCGTGCCGGGATCATCGGTGACGATGTAGGTCGAGCCCGATGAGCGGGCCGTGACCCGTGTTGTGACGCTGTAGTTGCCGTGCGCCGTACGGGTCGCGTTCGGCATCTGGTCGACCCACGTCCGCAACTGGTCCTGGGTCGGATCTTCGGTGACGGTGCGTGCGGCCGGCAGGTCGATCGACATTGGACCCCGTCTCCCCTTCGCACTCGTGAACGTGTTCACTACCCAAAGGTAGTAGGTTCCCACCGCGGTGTCCGACAACCGTCCGCGGTGGTGTCCGTTCGCCGCAAGGCGGGGGGACCTATGGCATCTCGCCGTCGTACCGCAGGAACTCCCACGTCCCGTCGCGCCACTCGTACCACGCGGACGGCCACTGCTGCGGCGGCAGTCCGGGCTCACGGCAGATGGCGACGAGGCCCGGCTGATCCGCTCCTGGCACGCGCGCGAGCGCACCGACCAGTCCGATGGTGTTCGAGCCGTCCGCGCATCCACCGCTGACGGACATCCGCTGCAGGCCGCCATCGGCGTAGGACCACAGGGTGATGCTCTCGCCCTCGGTCCCGACCCGTTGCCGCGTGTAGATCTCGGGACGGCCGTCGCCGGTCAGATCCCGCCCACGCAGGGCGACCAGGCGGTCGGCGGCCGCGCCGGTGTGTTCGCTGACAGGTGTCCACGCCCCGTCGACGACCCGTTCGATGCGCGTCAGCACCTGATCGGCGACGACCGCGGCCCAGACGCGCTCCTTCTTGCCGTCCCCGTCGAGATCGACGTGGACGACCCGCTCGTCGCGAGGGCGGGTGTCAGGGGTGATGGCGACCTGCCGCCCCGGATCGTCGGGACTGAACAGGCCGCTGCCGTCACTGCTGTCGGGCATCCCGGTCGCGGTGTCGGTGGGTGCGGTCGCCGCCCCGGACGGGCGGGCCTGCTCCGGCGGCTCGGTCGCGCCATCGCCCGCCCCTCGCTCGCCGGGGCCGGGCAGCGTCGAGACAGCCGGCTGCGGGCCGTCGTCGACAGAGGGCTCACGGGTCGCGGAGTCGTCCGATGGCTCCGTCGCCGTGATCGTCGCGGCGTCGCCGGGCACGGCCGGCTCCGAAGCGGCTGCGGTGGACCCATCCGTCGTCGCTGCCGTGTCGTCGTCGGATGCAGGGTCGACCTGTGACTCGCGATCCCCGGCCGTGTCACCGTCGGCGTCCACGTCGCCACCCGCAGCGGCGTCACGGCCGGTCCGGCCCTCCGCCGCGGCGCGTTCGTCAGCGCCGACGTCACCGTCTCCGTCGACGTCCTGACCGGTCGTGACGGGGTCCTCCCCCGCGTCGGCGGTCGCCGCGTCATCGATCCCGTTGATGCGCGTGGCGGTCACCGCTTCGGACGGCTCGACCGTCACGGACGCATCCGTGGTGCCACCCGACGGGCCCGACCCCGAGAAGACGTAGACCAGGCCGAGCAATCCCAGGATCAGGACCGTCAGGCCCGCCATCACACCGCCCGACAGGAACTCGGCGATGTCGGACCCGCCCGGGCCCTGTGACGGGCCTGCCTGACCTGCCGGCGCACGGCCCGGTTCGCCCGGACGCCGTGCGGCGCCGTCCGGCCCGGGGCTAGCCGCCATGCCAGCGCTCCCCGCGGGGGACCACACGGCCCTGCCGTTCGAGATCGGCGAGGTGGGCCCGGACGCTGCGCCCGGCCGCCGGCCGCAGGTCGGCGCGGAGGTCCGGATAGACGTGCGCGACGATCTCCTGCACGGTCCCACCACCGGCTGCGAGCGCGTCGACGATCTGTTCGGTGCGTTGCGCCCGGTGTGCGAGGAGCGCGTCGATGTGGCCGGCGGGGTCGCCGATGACGTCTCCGTGTCCCGGGTACAGCGCGGTGGGTTCCAGCTCCCGCAACGCCCGGAGCGACGTCAGGTACGCACTGAGGTCACCGTCGGGCCAGGCGATCACGGTCGTCCCCTCGCCCAGCACGTGGTCTCCGGTCAGGACGACGCCGGTGCGGGAGACCCGCAGGCACACGTGGTCGCTGGTGTGCCCCGGCTGGTGGTGGACCACGACCTCCACTCCGGCGGCGTCGACGACCTGTCCGTCCGTCAGCGGCTCGGTGCCGGGGATCCGATCGGGATCGAACGCGAGGGCCGGCGCCCGCCAGGTCGTCGCCCAGCCGACCGCTTCGGCGTGGTCGGCGTGGTGGTGCGTGATGACGACGGCCGCGACCCGCACCGCGCGGTCAGCGACCACACCCTCGATCGCCTCCCTGTGCGCGGGAAGCGCCGGGCCCGGGTCGACGACCACCGCGGTGTCGGCGCCGGGCACCGAGATCACGTACGTGTTGGTGCCCGTCAAGGTCATCGGCGACGGGTTGTCAGCCCGCACCCTCGTGGTCACCTCATCGAGTGACGTGACCCCGCTGTGGCCACCGACATCTGTCATGCTGGCAATCGTAGGGTCGAACCGCCTCCGGCAAACGTCGCAGAGGCCGCGGTGACGGCGATGTGAGCCGTGGCGGTCCGGCACCGACCGACCAGGACCCTCGTCGAGGCGGGACATGCCCTCAGACAGCGACAGCACCACATCGCACGCCGAGACCTCCGAGCACGCCGACCGGACGCCGCGCGCCGCGACGTCCGCCGGCGATCTGAACACGCGGCTGCGGGGACTGCCGGGCATCGATCAACTGCTCGCGCGCTGTGGCGACGCGATCGCGGCACGTGGGCGGCGAGCGGTCACCGCCGCGCTGCGCGACGCCGTCGACCACGCGCGCGGCCGCGTCATCGCCGGCGACCCGGTTCCCACGATCGACGTGCTGGTGGCCGCCGCGCTCGACGGCCTGGCCGCCCGCCGTCCGAAGCCGTTGCAGCGGGTGCTCAACGCCACCGGCGTCGTGGTCCACACCAACCTCGGCCGGGTCCCGCTCGCCGAGGCCGCCCTGGACGCGATGGCCGGCGCCACGGGCTACTGCGACCTCGAGTACGACCTCGAGACCGGTCGACGTGGTTCGCGCACCACCCGCCTGGAACCGCTGCTGCGTGAGGCCACCGGCGCCGAGGCCGCGTTCGTGGTCAACAACGCGGCGGCCGCGCTGGTCCTCGCCCTGGCGACCCTCGCGGGCGGTCGCGGAGTGGTGGTGTCCCGCGGTGAGCTGATCGAGATCGGCGGGTCGTTCCGCCTGCCTGACATCATGGGCGCGTCGGGCGCGAGACTGATCGAGGTGGGCACCACCAACCGCACACGCGCGGACGACTACCTGGCCGGCGGTGACGTCGGCGCGATCCTGACCCTGCATCCGTCCAACTACCGGATCGTCGGGTTCGTGGCGCGACCGTCCCTGCCCGAGCTCGCCGCCATCGCGGGCAAGCGGGGCGTCCCCCTGCTCTACGACACCGGCTCGGGTCTGCTCGAAGACGCGACGGGGGTGGTGGCCGACGAGCCGTCTGTCACCACCGCGCTGCGCGACGGCGCCGACGTGGTCCTGTGCAGTGCGGACAAGCTGCTCGGAGGGCCACAGGCCGGGCTGCTGTGCGGGCGCGCCGACCTCATCGGGCGGATGAGAGGCCACCCCCTGGCCCGGGCGCTGCGCCTTGACAAGCTCAGGATCGCCGCGCTCCAGGCGACCCTGGAGCTGCACGTCGCGGAGCGTCGTGACGAGATCCCGGTCTGGCGGATGCTCGAGGCGGACGAGGGCACGCTCACGGCACGGTGCGACGACCTCGCAGACGCACTGACGTCGGAGGGCGTCACGGCGACCGTCACGCGCGCCGCCGGCGTGCCCGGGGGTGGCGTCGCGCCGGATGCCACCATCGACGGGCCGGTCGTGCGGGTACAGGTCGGCCGACCGGACGCGCTGGCCCGCGACCTGAGGATGGGGCGACCGGCGGTCGTGGTGCGCGTCGCCGAGGATGCGGTGGTGATCGACCTGCGCACTGTCGACTCCGCCGACGACGCCCTGGTATCGCGGCGGGTCGTGGCGGTGGCCAGGCCGTCCCGATGACTTCACCCGTCCCGCACGAGCGGTCGAGCGAGCAGTCGCGCCGCACGGTGGGTGGGACGGTCGCGCTGGGTCTGCGTCGGCAGTCCAGAGAGACCGTGGGTGCCTGGGCACGGCGCCTGCGCAGGGAGACGGCCCCGCACCTGCAGGGTGAGACCCTCATGATCGCGCTCGCGGTCGCCGTCGGCCTCGGGACGGGTCTGCTCGCGTCGGCCCTGATCGGCACGATCGCCGTGGTGCAGCGGATCGCGTTCGGCACCGGCCCGTCGCAGCTGCTCGTCGTGGTCGTGCCGACGGTCGGCGCGTTCCTCGTGGGTCTGCTGATCACCTACGTCGCGCCGGAGAGCAGCGGCAGCGGCGTCATCCGGGTGATGATGACGATCGCCACCAACGGTGGGCGGTTCCGCGGACGCGTGCCGTTCACGGGCATCGCCGCCTCGGGCCTCGCCCTCGGCACCGGCGCTTCGGGTGGACGCGAGGGTCCGATCGTACTGATCGGCGGCAGCGTGGGCTCGTTGCTCGGGCGCCTGTTCGCGGTCGGCGAGGAACGCATGCGGACGCTGGTCGCCGCCGGCGCCGCGGCCGGCATCGGTGCCTCGTTCAACGCCCCCATCGGCGGGATGCTGTTCGCGATCGAATTGATCATCGGGCGGTTCCGCACATCCGTCCTGCAGTCCGTCGTCGTGGCGTCGGTCGTCGGTTCGGTGACGGCGCACGAGATCATCGGCCCCGGGATCATCTACGAGCCCGCCACGCTGTACTCGTTCACCGACGCCCGCGAGCTCGGGCTGTACGCCGTGCTCGGCGTCGTCGCAGCGCTGTTCGGCATCGCGTTCCTGTACGGCGAGGATCTGGCCGAGCGGGTGTTCTCCGCGCTTGAGGTGTGGCGTCCGTTCAAGCTGGCGCTCGGAGGGCTGGGCGTGGGACTCGTCGCACTGGCGGTGCCCGAGGTGCTCGGCACGGGGGACAAACTGCCGCCGATCGACGGCGTCCGCGACCCGATCCAGCGCATGCTCGACGCCGAGTTCGGTGCCGGTCCGACGGTCGCGATCCTACTCATCCTGCTTGCGTTCGCTAAGCTCGTCGCGACGTGCCTGTCGATCGGCAGCGGCAACGCGGTCGGCACATTCGCTCCCGCGATCTTCTGCGGCGCCGCGGTCGGCGGCGCGGTGGGACACGTCGCGGTGACGTTGCTGCCCGACGCCGGCGTGCAGCCCGGAGCGTTCGCCCTCGTCGGCATGGCGGCCGTCTTCGCGGCCGCCGCCCGCGCTCCCATGACCGCGATCGTCATCGCCTTCGAGCTCACCAGCGACTACGAGCTCGTGCTGCCGCTGATGCTGGCCGCCGGCCTGGCCACGTTCATCGCCGATCGGATCCAGCCGGCATCGATCTACAGCTGGCCGCTGGCCAAACGGGGGATCGTCTACGGCGAACCCGAGGACGTCGACCTGATGCAGACCGTCAGCGTCCGGGAGGTGATGACCGTCGAACCCGATGTCCTGACGACCGACATGACGCTGCCGGAGGCCCGTGAGGAGTTCCACCGCAGCGGCCATCACGGCTTCCCGGTGCTCGACGGCGACCGGCTGATCGGTGTGTGCACGTTGGCGGACGTCGAACGCGGCCAGGACTGGGACGGCGAGAAGGGACAACCCACCATCGGCGACATCTGCACCCGCGATCTGTTGACAGTGACCCCCGAGGACCCCGTGTACCTCGCGCTCCGTCGCATGGCGACGCTGGACATCGGCCGCCTGCCCGTCGTCGACTCGCACGATCACCAGCGCCTGATCGGCCTCATCCGGCGTTCCGATCTGGTCACCGCCTACCGGCATGCGGTGACGCAGTCTCTGGTGTCCCAGCAGCGCAGCGAGCTCCGGCGCCTGCGGGACCTGTCGGGCACGGACTACCTGGAGGTGAAGGTGACCGCAGAGGCTCCGGCGGCCGGCAAGGAGGTCCGGCACGTCGCGTGGCCGCGCCACACGCTGCTGACCAGCGTGCATCGGCACGGAGACCTCATCATGCCGAGCGGCGACACCGTCCTGGAGGCCGGTGACATGGTCAGCGCGGTCGCCGACGACGAACACGTCGCCGAGGTGCGCGAGCTGCTGACGG
The DNA here is from genome assembly GCA_036374135.1 of Euzebyales bacterium. Taxonomy (NCBI): domain Bacteria; kingdom Bacillati; phylum Actinomycetota; class Nitriliruptoria; order Euzebyales; species Euzebyales bacterium. The sequence goes on along the minus strand of DASUUK010000113.1, from coordinate 27,546 downwards.
GGTCACCGGATCCCCGGCCCACCGAGGAGTCATGATGCACGTGATCTGCACCGCCGGGCACGTCGACCATGGCAAGTCGACGCTCGTCGAGGCGCTGACCACCATGCAACCCGACCGGTTCGTCGAGGAGCAGCAGCGCGGCCTGACGATCGACCTCGGCTTCGCGTGGTTCGACCTCGACGACGAGCACACCGTCGCCTTTGTCGATCTGCCCGGCCACGAGCGCTTCATCGGCAACATGCTCGCCGGCGCCGGACCGATCGAGATCGCGTTGCTGGTCGTGGCCGCCAACGAGGGCTGGATGCCGCAGAGCCGCGAGCACCTGCAGATCCTGGATCTGCTCGGCGTCCGCCACGGCGTCGTGGCGTTGACCAAGATCGACACGGTCGACGACGAGCTCGCCGAGCTCGCCGAGCTGGAGGTGCTCGAGGCGCTGGAGGGCACATCGCTGGAGGGCGCAACGATCGTGCGCACCAGCGCGCAGACGGGCCTCGACCTCGACGCGTTGCGCGACGCGCTGCGCGACGTGTGCGACCGCGTGGGCGCCGCGGCCGACCGCGGCCGGCCGCGGCTGTGGATCGACAGGGCGTTCACGATCCGCGGCGCAGGGACGGTCGTGACCGGCACGCTCGGCGGAGGCACCCTGCGGACCGGCGACGAGCTCGCCGTGCTGCCGGGAGGTGCGCGGGGCCGCGCGCGCTCGCTGCAGAGCCTTGACATCGATCGCGACGCCGTGCCCCCCGGCAGCCGCGTCGCCGTCAACCTCGCGGGGGTCGATCGCGAGGAGGCCGCGCGCGGCCGAGCGCTCGTGCGCCCCGATCAGTGGCGGTCGACGCGCGCCTTCGACGCCTGGGTCCGCGTGCTGCCCGGCCACCGCGTCCGCCACACCGGGGCGTGGCACGTACACATCGGTTCGGCGGAACACGTCGCCAGGGTCTGGCCGCTGGCCGGCCGACAGATCGTGGGCCCAGCCGAGGGTCCGGTGCACATCGAGCTGCGGGGAGCGGTCGCCGTCGAGGCCGGCGACCGCTTCGTGCTCCGCGAGGTCGGCCGCGCCGTGACGGTGGGCGGAGGTCCGGTCCTCGACGCGGCACCGCCGCGCCGACCACGCGGCGCCGCCCGCCGGCACGCGCGGGCGGAGCAGCTGGCAGCCCGGGCGGCGGCCGTCGGCGACCGCGACCGGCTCCTGGCCCTGCACGTCGCGGAGCGCGGAGCGGCACCGGTCCTCGAGGCACACGCATTGATCGGCGTGGCTCCTGCCGACCCGCCGGCCGGCGTGCACGTGTTGGGCGACCACTACGTGGACGACTCCCACCTGCGGCTGTGGAGCGAGGTGATCCGCGACGCGCTGGCGATCCACCACGTCGACCAGCCACTGGCGCGGACCGCGCCCCGGCCGGTCGTCGACAACGCCGTGCTCGAACGAGGTTGCCCGGCAGCGGTCGTGGACGCGGTCGTGACGTGGTGCGAGCGTCAACAGCTCATCGTGCGCGAGGCCGCCGGCCTGCGGCTGCCCGATCACCGTGTGGCGCTCGACGACGACCAGCGCCGCGCGCGCGATGAGCTGCTCGCCGCGCTGGACGCGAACCCCTTCGCGCCGCCCGGGCTCGCGGACGCCGCCGCGTCGGCAGGCGTGTCCCGACCGCTGCTGGCCGAGATGGAGTCCGCGGGGCAACTCGTGCGCCTGGCCGGCGACATCGCCATGACGTCGACCGCCCTGGAGCAGGCGATGTCGCTGCTGCGGGATGCGGCCACCGACGGCCCGTTGACCGCGTCCGAGGCACGCCAGGTCCTGGGGACCAGCCGCAAGTACATCCTCCCGCTGCTCGAGGAGCTCGACCGCCGCGGGATCACCCGACGGTCGGGAGACACGCGGACCTTTGCGTGAGGCCCCGCACCGGTAGCGTGGCACCGATGGTGACGTTCGCGGAGTACACGGACCACGACGCCGTCGGCCTCGCGTCTCTGATCCGCAGCGGGCAGGTCTCCACGGCGGAGGTGCTCGAGGCGGCCATCGATCGCATCGAGCGCCACAACCCGGTGCTCAACGCGGTCGTCGAGACCGCGTTCGACCGCGCCCGGCGCAGGGTCGCCGACGGAGTGCCGGACGGCCCGCTGGCCGGTGTGCCATACCTGTTCAAGAGCCTGAGCCACGCGTGGAGCGGCGCACGGCTGACGATGGGGTCGCGGGCGTTGCGCGCGCACGTGCCGGCGTACAGCTCGACCCTCGTCGACCGGCTGGAGGCCGCCGGGATCGTCGGCCTGGGCATGACCAACGTGCCCGAGCTCGGCATCATGCCCGTCACGGAGCCGGAGCTGCACGGCGCCTGCGTCAACCCGTGGGACCCGACGCGGACGGCCGGCGGTTCGTCGGGCGGCGCCGCCGCCGCGGTCGCGGTCGGCATGGTGCCCGCCGCCTCGGCGTCCGACGGTGGCGGGTCGATCCGCATCCCTGCGAGCAACTGCGGACTGTTCGGTCTCAAACCGTCGCGCGGACGCACCCCCAGCGGCCCGGTCGCGGCCGACGGGCTGTTCGGGCTGAGCGTCAGCCACGCGGTGACCCGATCGGTGCGTGACTCGGCCCTGCTGCTCGACGTCGCCGTCGGACCCGAGCCCGGCGACCCCTATGCCGCACCGGGTCGGGCGCGGCCGTTCAGCGAGGAGGTCGGCGCCGAGCCGGGCGCGTTGCGGATTGGGGTGGTCGACGGCGGCATCCTCCACGATGACATCGCGCCCGAGTGCCGTCGGGCCGTCAGCGCCGCGACCGTCCTCGTCGGCGAGCTCGGCCACGAGGTCACGCCGCTGCAGTTCGACATCGATCGCGCAGCGGCCGGCGAGGCCCTGGTGGTCCTGTTCGCCGCCTCGGTCGCGGCCGCCGTCTCCGACATCGCGCGGCTGAAAGGGCAGTCCTCCCCATGCCCCGACGAGTACGAGCTGGCGACGTGGGTCCTGCAGCTCGTGGGGCGCAGGCTGACGGGCGCGCAGGTCGCCGCGGCGTTCACGCACATCCGCGTCCTGGGGCGCACGATCGCGCAGCAGCTTGACCGCGAGCGCATCGACGTCGTGCTCACGTCCACCCTCGCCGATCCCCCCATGCCGCATCACGCGCTCGATCCCACGGCGACCGAACGCAGCCTGCTGGAAGCGATGCGCCGCGTGCCGGTTCGTCCCGCGCTCATGGTTGTGCTGCGCCGTCTCGCTGCGAAGGTGATGGCACCGATCCCCAACGTGCCGGTGTTCAACATGACCGGTCAACCCGCCATGTCGGTGCCGCTGCACTGGACACCCGACGGGCTGCCCGTCGGTGTCCAGTTCGCCGGGCGCTACGGCGACGAGGCGATGCTGCTGCGCCTCGCGGCCCAGCTCGAGCAGGCCCGGCCGTGGTTCGACCGACGTCCCCCGCCGGCGATCGCCGATCGACGGACCGCGCGCACGGCCTGAGCACCGGCGACGACCCGCCGCATTCGGTGCACCGCGACCGGGCGCTCCGAGGCTGCACCGCGGGGCGCGGGCCGCCCGTCCGTCAGCCGATGGGCGTGACCACCACCGGTCCCTTGGCGTGGTGCAGGCACTGCTGGCTCACCGAACCGAGCAACAGCCCACTGAAGCCTCCGTGCCCGCGGCTGCCGACCACGAGCAGCGTCGACTCGTCCGCGGCGTCGGAGATCAGCACCTTCGCCGGCGAGCCCGGATCGACCTCGCGCTCGATCTTGATGTCCGACAGGTCGCCCGCGTCGGACAGCAGCCGGTCGAGCTTGCCGAGCGCCGTCCCGCCACCCTGACGCTCGAGCTCCTCGAGCTGCGACTCCTCCACGTCGGCGTAGGCGTCGAAGGGCGACCCCTCCCGCAGCGACCGGTACACGTACACCGCCGTCAGCGGGACGTCGCGCAGACGGGCCTCCTCGACCGCCCATCGCAGCGCACGGATCGACTTGTCCGAGCCGTCCACGCCCACGACGATCGACGTGGTGCCGTCGCTGACATCTGTCATCTCCACTCCGGCGGGGATCACCGCCACCGGCACATCGGCGTGCGCGGCGACCTGCTGGCTCACCGAGCCCACGAGCAACCCCGGGAAGCCTCCCAGCCCGCGGCTGCCGACCACGATCAGATCGGCGTGGCGGCCGTGGTGCAGGATCGCCTCGGCCGCCGCCCGACCAGTCACGGCGGTCGTCGTGATGTCGACACCGGGCGCCGTGCTCCCCACACGTCCGAGGGCCTCCTCGACCACCCTGCGCGCCTCGGCCCGCTCCTCGTCGTGCGGCTCCTCGCGGTTGAGGGGGCCGGCGAGCTCGCGCACGCGGAAGGCGTTGATCACGGTGACCTGCGCCGATCGCAGCGCTGCTTCACGCAACGCCCAGGCCAACGCGCGGTCGGCGTGCTCGGAGCCGTCGACGCCTACCAGGATGCTCATCTTCGTGGGTCCTTTCGTGGTCGTGTCGGGCGGGCGACGTCGGAACGCCGTCCACGGAGTGCGCGTTCAGGTCATGCGGTCGCCGTCGCCGGTTCGATCAGCGCGTCCGTTGCCTCGACGACGGGTCCGCCCATCCAGACCAGCGCGACCACGACGGCCGCCGCCGACACAGGAAGCGCCAGCCACCACGGCACGCCGGTCAGCATCTGATCCGGCAGCGCGACCACGTACCCGGCCGACGACGGCTGGGCCCGTGCGACACCGCCGAGCAGCAGCGTGCCGACCGCGAGCACGAGGGCGACCGCGGCGATCCCTGACCCTGACGGAGGTCGCAAGGTTCATCTGCGCGCCTTTCGACCGACTGGCGTGATCGTAGGTGCGGGCGGACGATTGCGAAAGCCGCAGATGCGGCGGTCGGGACGACCACGTCAACCGATGCGGGAAACGACGGCGTCGATCAATGACGGACCGGGTGTCGCGAGCGCCCGTTCCAGGGCGACGACGAGGTCGTCGGCCGTGTCCACGCGCGTGGCCGGCACGCCCATGCCCGCGGCGAGCGCGACGAAGTCGAGCCGAGGGCCGGAGAGGTCGAACAGCTCACGGGCGCGCGGCCCGCCGCCGGCACCGACCCGGTCCATCTCGATCGCGAGGATGTCGTACGCGGCGTTGTCGTAGATGACGGTGGTGACGTCCAGGCTCTCGCGTGCCTGGGTCCACAGCGCCTGGATCGTGTACATGGCGCTCCCGTCGGCCTGCAGCGACACGACCGGGCGGTCGGGACACGCGACGGCGGCGCCGGTGGCGACCGGCAGACCCTGGCCGATCGCGCCGCCGGTGATGGTGAGCCAGTCGTGCGGTGGCGCGCCCGCCGTGGCCCGCGGCAGCGGCGCGCCGCCGGTCAACGCCTCGTCGGACACGACGGCACCCTCCGGTAGCAGCGCGCCGACGGCGGCCGCCACCGCAGCGCCGTGCAGCGGTCCGGACGGCGGGTCGGGTCGCCGGGTGTCCGAGCCGGCCGGTGCGCCGGCGCCGGACGCATCGTCCGCCCCGAGGGCGGCGGCCAGTGCCGCGAGCGCGGCCGGACCGTCCTCCCCCACGGCGGCCAGCGTGTGGACGATGCAGTCGTCGCCGACCAGCCGCCCGTCGTGATCGGGGTAGGCGAAGAACGACACGGGCTCGGGTGCCTCGACGAGGATCATCCGGCCCAGGCCGTCGAGCTGGGCGAGCGCCTGCTCGGGGAAGTAGGCGAGGCGCTCGAGCGGAGCGACGCCTGCGCCGCGGACCTGGCGGGTGGGGAACACCTCGGCGAGCACGCGCGCACCGCTCGCCGCGGCCACACGCTGCGCGGCGGCCCGCGCCGCCGCGTCGGCGGGCACCGAGCCACCGAGCAGCAGCAGCGCGGGCGCACCGGATCGCAGGGCCTGCGCCGCGGCGACCACACGGTCGTCGTCGACGGACGGACGCACGGGTCGTGCGCTGCCGGACGACCCCGCTGCGGCGCCGTCGGTCCAGCTGACGTCGGCGGGCACGATCAACGTGGCGACCTGTCCGGGTGGCCCCAGCGCCGCGGTGACCGCGGCGGCCACGTCGTCGCCGACGTCCGCCGGCGACGCCGTCGTTCGGACCCACGTCGACACGTTGCGTGCCACGGTTGCGATGTCGGAGTCCAGTGGTGCGCCCCGGCCCCGGTGCCAGGAGGCGTGGTCGCCGACGATCGCCACGACCGGCACGCCACCGCGCCGGGCGTTGTGCAGGTTGGCCAGTCCGTTGCCGAGTCCCGGTCCGAGGTGCAGCAGGGTGGTGCCCGGCCCGCCCGTCATCCGTGCGTAGCCGTCCGCAGCGCCGGTGGCGACGCCCTCGAACAGAGCGAGCACGGCGCGCATCTGTGGCACCGCGTCCAGCGCGGCGACGAAGTGCATCTCCGAGGTTCCAGGGTTCGTGAAGCAGACCTCGGCGCCGTTGGCGACGAGGGTGCGCATCAGCGCCTCCGCGCCGTTCACCAGCCCGCCCGCGCCTCGTCAGCCGACGGTCAGCCGCCGACCGCGATCAGCGCCTCGATCTCGACGGGACTGCCCAGTGGAAGCAGTGCGACGCCGACCGCGGACCGTGCGTGACGCCCGACGTCGCCGAAGACGTCGCCGAGGAACTCCGACGCGCCGTTGGCGACCAGATGCTGGTCGGTGAACCCCGCCGCACTGGCGACGAACACGGTCAGCTTCACGATGCGCCGCACATCCTCGAGGCGGTGACCGGCGGCGACGACCTGCGCGAGCACGTTCACCGCGCACTGCCGCGCGCACCGTTGCGCCGTCGCGAGGTCGACCGTGTCGCCGACGCGTCCCTCGGCCAGCAGCGCGCCACCGTCCAGCGGCAGCTGACCGGCGGTGTAGATCAGGCCACCGTCGACCACGTGACCGACGTAGGCCGCTGCCGGCGCGGGCGCGTCGGGCAGCGTGACACCCAGCTCGGCCAGCCGACGGCTCGGACCGGCGGCGGCGGCGTGGTCGCTCACTGCTTCGGCCGCTTGAAGTACGCGACGTTGTCGACGACGGTGACGAGCTCGTAGCCCTCCTCACCCCAGTTGTTGAGGATCTCCTGGAGCGCGTGGCTGATGAGCGGTGCCGTGGCGTACTCCCACTGCTGCATGGCGCAGGCCCTTCTGGTCGGCGGCGGATCAGCCGGGACGCTAGCGCACGTCCGCGACAGGTCGCACGCGCCGGTGCCTGGCGGCCCGTGCGCCGGGCACGCCGCTCGACGCCGGACGGCCCGCCTCAGGCGCGCTCGACCTCGTGCTGGCGCTGCCGTTCGTCGGTGTCGACCGGTTCGACCAGGAGCGTGAGCTCGTCGGCCATGCCCGTGACCTGCACCTGGGCGCCCGTGCGCACCTGGCCTTGCCCCTGCGGTGCCTGTGCCCGCCACAGCGCGCCGCCGACGAACACATGGCCCTGCGGATTGAGCACGGAGCGAACGACCCCGACCTTGCCCATGACCGCCTGCATGCCCGCCCGCGTCTGCATGCCCTGGGCGCGGAGGACGGTCGTCATGACGAAGACGAAGAAGATGACGACGGACGCAACCGTGACAGCGACCAGCCAACCGCCGAGCTGCAACGCACCGGGCCCCGCGTACAGCCACCAGGAGCCGGCCGCGAGCGCGGCCGCTCCGGCCACCGTCACCGGACCGAGCGACGCGATCGCCAGGTCGAGCGCCAGCAGGACCAGACCTGCGACGACCAGCGCGAACGCCCACCACTGGGTCGGCAGCACGGTCATGCCGTACACGCCGAGGGCGGCGAGCACGCCACCACTGATGCCCGCGACACCGAACCCCGGCTGGAACCATTCGAACAGCAGGCACACGATCCCACCGACCAGCAGCAGGTAGGCCAGGGTGGGTGTCGACACCGTGTGCAGCAGACGACCGAGCAGGTCCTGGTTGTTGAAGCGGATCGTCGAGGTGGTCGGATCAACCGTCAGGCGCGTCGACGAGCCGTCCACGCGGTCGACGTCCAGGCCGTCGAGCTGCGACAGCAGCTCGGGGAGGGTCCCTGCGACGACGTCGGCGGGTCCGTCCGCGAGCGCGCGCTGCTCGTCCAGCACCTCGACCCGGTCGGGGTCGACGGCCACCGGGAGTGCCGCGTCGTCGCTGAGCGCGGTCGACGGGTCGGGGGTCACGACGACGGCGGCGTCATCCGTGGCGAACGCGGACAGCAGTGTCGCGTCGCGGCCGCGCTCGCTGGCCAGCCCGGTCAGCGTCGCCGCGATCCGGTCGCGGTCCGCCGGGGTCGGATCGTCGCCGAGATCCGCCGGCACGGCACCTCCGAGGACGGCGCCGGGTGCCAGCGCCAGCACGTCGGCGGCGGCGGCCACCTGCACGCCCCCGCCGGTCACCCTGGCGCCGGGCGGGCCGACCCACACCACGACCGGCACCGGGCTGGAGCGGATCGCGTCCGTGAAGCGCTCGACCGGCACGTCGAGCGTGCCCGGCGTCGACAGCTGCAGCACGACCACCTCGACGTCCTCGGCGGCCGCCATGTCGAGGGAGTCGTCGATGTAGCGGGCGACGGTGCCGTCGAGCGCGCCGTCGACCTGCAGGATGTCGATCTTGGGGTCCGTGGTCTGGGCGGCGGCGGCGGTGTGCGCGAGCGCGAGCAGCATCGTCAGCAGCACAAGGCCCCGCAACCGGCGACGTACCACGGTGCGGTTGCCAGTCACCCGCCCAACTATAGGCCCGACGCGTCGGCGACGGCCGTGGAGGCGAGGTCCGGTGCGGCGCGCGACACTGGACACGGCCCGATCCACGCCGCGGATCACCGTGACCGCCCAGCCGACCGCCAGCCGAAAGGTTCCCGACCAAGTGGACGCCAGAGCGCTGTTGGACCCACGGGTGCTGCTGGTCACCGGCAAGGGTGGCGTCGGCAAGTCGACCGTCGCCGCGGCGCTCGCCATCGCCGGCGTGCGCAGCGGACGGCGCACGTGCCTGGTCGAGGTGGAGGGCCGCCAGACCATGCGGGCGCTGTTCAACACGGAGCCGTGGGGGTTCGACGAGCGGGAGATCCGACAGGACCTGTTCGGCCTGTCGATCGATCCTGAGGCGTCGCTGGCCGAGTACCTGGCGATGTTCTACGGAGCGCGCCGGCTGTCCAAGCTGGTCGTCAACTCGACGGCGGTCGAGTTCGCCACCACGGCCGCCCCCGGCATCAAGGACGTGCTGCTGATCGGCAAGGTCAAGGAGATGGAGCGGCGCCGGGATCCCGACGGGCGGTTCGTCTACGACCTGATCGTGGTCGACGCGCCGCCGACGGGGCGGATCGTGAACTTCCTGCGCGCGCCGGAGGCGACAACCGAGCTGGTCCGCGTGGGCCCGATCCGGGAGCAGGCGCAGTCGCTGATCGACCTGCTGTGCGACCCGAACCGCCTCCGCCTGCAGCTGGTGACGCTGCTCGAGGAGATGCCGGTGGCCGAGACCGCCGACAGCGCCGAGGCGCTCACCGGGCTCGGCGTCGAGCTGAACCCGGTGATCGCCAACCGCGTGCTGCGCAGCCGGTTCGACGAGGCGGCCGCCAAGGTCGTCGAGGGCGGCATCGCGGCCGATGTGCTGCGGTCGACGCTGGACGGCACCGCCATCGACGATGACACATCGATCACGGCGCTGCGCGTGCTCGGGGACAACCACGTGCGACGCCTGGCGCTGCAGGACACGATGCGCGCGGCGCTGCGCGACCGGGTCGACGTGGGAGTCTTCGAACTGCCGTACCTGGCCACCCGGACGTTCGCCGAGACGGAGGTGTCGCTGCTGGCGGATCACATCACCGCCGCGATCGAGCCGGACGTGACCGCATGACGGACGCGGCCACGGCGCGCTCACTGTCGTCCGTGATCGACGAGCGGCACGTCATCGTGTGCACGGGCGCCGGCGGCGTCGGCAAGACCACGACGGCAGCGGCGCTGGCGATCGAGGCCGCCGGACGCGGGCGTCGCACGATCGTGCTCACGATCGACCCGGCGCGCCGGCTCGCGCAGTCACTCGGGCTGTCGCAGCTCGACACCAGGGCCCATCCGGTGCCCGACGTGGTCGGGCTCGACGCGATGATGCTCGACATGAAGCGGACGTTCGACGAGATCGTCGAACGGCACGCGACCAGCCCGGACCGCGTGCAGCGGATCCTCGACAACCGCTTCTACCAGCAGCTGTCGGCCTCGCTGGCGGGCACGCAGGAGTACATGGCGATGGAGAAGCTGTACGACCTGCACGAGGCCCGCACGTACGACTGCATCGTCATCGACACGCCGCCCACGCGCAACGCGCTGGACTTCCTGGACGCGCCGCGCCGGCTGACCGACTTCCTCGAGGGCCGGTTCCTCAAGATGTTCCTGACGCCGGGGCTGACCGCCGGTCGGTTCGCGACCCGCGCCGTCGGCGTCGGCACGGGGCTGTTCATGCGCGCGGCGTCGCGCATCACAGGCGCGTTGGTGCTCGAGGACCTCGCCGACTTCTTCCAGTCGTTCGAAGGCATGTACGACGGCTTCAAGTCCCGTGCCCAGTCGGTCTACCAGCTGCTGCAACGCCCCGACTCGGCGTTCGTCGTCGTCAGCGCGCCCGAACCACCGCCGCTGCGGGAGGCTGCGTACTTCCTCCGCCGGCTCGCCCGCGACGGGATGCCGACGGCGGGCGTCGTCGTCAACAGGGTCACGCCACCCCCCGCGGGCGCGCTCGCGACCACGCCGGCCGACGAGCTCACAGCGATCGCAGCCGGCCTGGATCATGACGACGACGTCGAGCGGGCCGTCGCCGGCCTCGTCGAGCTGGCGCTCGACGCGCGCGAGGTGGCGGCCAGGCAGCAGCACGCCATCACCGCCGCACTGCGCGGCCTCGACCCCGGCGTGCTCGTCCAGGTCCCGCTGGCGGACAGCGACGTGCACGACGTCGCCGGCCTGCGATGGATCGCGGATCAACTGGTCCCCTGACCACCGAAGCTTCCCGTGTGGACAGCATCGGACAGGTGTGCGCCCGCCGCTGATGCGCGAACGTGAGGCCCGTCACGTTCGTCGACGACATGCGACAGGTCATGCGAGGGCCCCTCTCACCACTTGCCATCATCGTCATGCTCGTTGTGCTCATGGTTGGACATCCGGCCCTGGCCCAGCCGCCACAGCAGGAGCTCGCCGAGGCACGGGAACGACTCGACGCGCTCAGCCGCGAGCTGGAGATCCAGATCGAGGAGTGCAACCTGCGGCGGGAGCAACGCAAGGCCGCCGACCAGGCCGTCGCCGACAACCGCACACGCTACCGACGGACCGAGAAGCGCCTCGCGTCGGTGCGCGTCGAGTACAGCGAGGTCGTGGCGCAGCTGTATAAGGACCGCTCCGCCGGCCGCCAGCTGAACAGCCTGTCGGTCACGGCCGGCAGCCTCGCCGACTACGCGGAGCGGGTCGCCTGGCTCGACATCACCCAGGACGCGCGGACCACATCGGTCGAGCGCTACACCGCCGCACGCGACCGCCTGACCGCCGATGCCGACGTCCTGGAGACCACGCAGCAGGCCGCGGCCGAGGCGGAGGCCGAGGCCCAGCGCAGCTGCGACCGGACGCGCGAGAAGGTCGAGGCCGAAGAGGACACCATCGGCGAGCTCGCCGCAGAGGTCGAGCGGCTCGAGCAGGAGCAGGCGCGCGAGGCGGGTCAGCAGCAGGCCACGGCCGAGACGACCTCACAGGTCCCGGCGCCCGCCGCGGCGTCGGGGAACGCGGCGACCGCCGTGCAGTTCGCGCTCGCCCAGTTGGACAAGCCGTACAGCTGGGGTGGCTCGGGCCCGGACTCGTACGACTGCTCCGGCCTGACCAGCTCGGCATGGGCGGCGGCCGGCGTCTACCTGCCGCACAACTCCGGCATGCAGTACAACGCGACCAGCAGGGTGTCGCACAGCGACCTGCAGCCCGGCGACCTGTTGTTCTACGGCAGCCCGATCCACCACGTCGGCATCTACATCGGCAACGGGCAGATGGTCGACGCACCGCGCACCGGGTACACGGTTCGCGTGACCTCCATCGACCGCTCCAACTACGTCGGCGCTGGACGTCCATGAGCTGAGCACGCGCCCGTCCGGCGTCGACCATCGGCGGCGTAGACCGCCCATTGCGGAGTCCCGGCTCGCCGGGTGCTGTGGTCTGCCTACCTGCCCATTCCGCCACGTCCCGCTCGCCGACCGGGACGGTATGATCCCGACTTCGACCGTGCGGCCATCGGACGGTCCAGGACGCGCATGGGATTGCAGACGTACGACCCCCCGCTGCGGCGACAGGGGGCGCCGCGACCGGCGCCGACGCAGCCGCCACCCAGGCCGACGCCATCGGGGCGCCGGCCACGTCGCCGACGCCGCACAGCTCCCGGCGGGCCCCTGGGGGTCGTCACCATGGGCGTCGCCCTGCTGCTGTTGCTCGGCGTGCCCGCGTTGGCGGCACTCGCGGCGGCGGTGAATGCGGCCGGTGACCGTGTCACCGACATCCCGCCCCTGCCGGACGAGCTGGCCGACCCGCCCGAACGCAGCGTCGTCATCGACCGCGAGGGCCGTCGCCTGGCCACGCTCGAGGTCGAGAACCGGCGCTCGGTTTCCCTCCAACGCGTACCCGACCACGTCATCAACGCCGTCCTCGCCACAGAGGACCAGAGCTTCTGGGAGCACGAGGGCGTCAACTGGTCCGCGATCATGCGTGCCGCGGCGCTCAACGCCAGCTCCGGCGAGATCGCCGGCGGTGGATCGACGATCACGCAGCAGTTGGTGAAGAACCGGGTCGTCGGCGGGGAGCAGTCGCTGAACCGCAAGATCACCGAAGCGGTCTACGCGAGCCAGCTCGAGCGGCGCCGGGGCAAGCGCGAGATCCTCGAGATGTACCTCAACGACACCTACTTCGGCAACGGCGTGTACGGCATCGCCACCGCCGCCGAGTACTACTGGCGCAAGCCCGTGCGCAAGCTGAACCTCGCGCAGGCCGCGCTGCTCGCCGGCATCATCCGCTCGCCCGAACGCAACAACCCGGTCGACGAACCCGAGAACGCGCTCGCCCGCCGGACCGTCGTGCTCGACCAGATGGTCGAGCAGGACATAATCACGCGGCGGCAGGCGCGCCGCGCCGCCCGTAGCAAACTGAACCTGCGGCTGAGCGACCGCGCGAAGAACAGTTCGCCGTTCCTCGTGGACGTGCTCCGCCGCGAGCTCGAGCGGGACGCCCGGCTCGGCGACTCGCCCCAGAAGCGCTGGAACACGGTCCTCAACGAGGGTCTGCGGATCCGCACGACGTTCGACCTGCGGCTCCAACGCATCGCCGAACGCACCATCCGCGATCTACTCGACGAGCCGCGCACCGATCCGCTCGCATCGATCGTGGCGATCGACCCGAAGACCGGCGACATGCTCACGGCCGCGGTCGGACCGGAGCGCTACGGCAACGGTCCCCGGCGGACGACGGTCAACCCGGCGGTCCCGGGGCTCGGCGGGACGGGGCGCCAGCCCGGCTCGACGTTCAAGGCATTCGAGGTCGTGACCGCGCTCGAGCACGACGTGCCCATCACGCACGGCTTCGAGTCGACGTCGACGTTCACGTCGGAGTCCCCGCAGTGCCCCTCGTACGAGGTGCGCAACTACGGCGATGCCGACCTCGGCTACCAGCAGATGCCGCAGGCGACCGCGACGTCGAGCAACACCTACTTCCTGCACCTCATGGACATCGCGGGGGGACCGAGCGCGCTGGCCGACACCGCCAAACGGATGGGGATCCGCAGCAACCTCGACCCGGTCTGCTCGCTGGTGCTGGGATCGAAGGAGGTCTACCCCGCCGAGATGGCCGGCGCCTTCGCGACCTTGGCCAACGACGGCGTGCGGTGCCGCCCGCACGCCGTCAGCGAGATCCGGGATCGTTCGGGCAAGGTGCTGCGCCGCAGGAACGGCGGCTGCAAGCAGGTCATCGAGGAAGACGTGGCGCACCAGGCCACCAGCCTGCTGCGCGGCCCGTTGGAGAACGGCACGGCGAGCGCCAATGGACAGATCGGCCGTCCGGCCGCCGGGAAGACGGGAACCACCACCGACTACTACGACGCCTGGTTCGTCGGGTACATCCCTCAGATGTCGGTGGCGACCTGGGTGGGACACGAGTTGCAGGAGAAGTTGGTGCACCCGCTCTGCGGCGAGGTGACCGGTGGTTGCCTACCGACGATGCTGTGGCAGCGCTTCATGGCCGAGGCGATCGCCGAGCTGGACCTGCCACTGGAGGACTTCCCGCCGCCGCCGCCACCGCCGGCCGCACCCGTGCCATCGGTGACCGGCATGCACGTCGACCAGGCGACGGCGACGCTCACCGATGCAGGGTTCACGGTGGCGCGCGCGGTGGTCTCCGACCGGGCGCCCGTGGGCACCGTCGTGGGCCAGAGCCCCGCCGCCGGCGAGGAGCTCGAGCTCGGAAGCGCAGTGAGCCTCGCCGTCTCGGACGGCGTGGGTATCGTGGAGGAACCTCCCGAGGAGGAGGCGCCCGATCCGCTGCAGGAGCAACAACAGCAGGGCCCGTTGAACCTGCAACCCGGTCCCGGTCCCGGGCCGGATCCGGACCCGGATCTCGATCCGGATGGGACGACCGACGACTCGCCGTTCAAGTTCCGGCCCGGCAACGGTGGCGGGCGCGACGAGCCGTAGTGACACCGTCGATGCTGACGGAGGCTGAGACATGAGGCGCCTGATCCGGACGGCCGCGACCGCCGCGACCGCCGGCCTGGCCTGGGGTCTGATCGAGCGGCGGTGGTTCGTGCTCCGCCACGGGACGCTGCCGGTTCTGAGCGGACCGGACGCCAGCACGCTCCGGATCCTGCACCTCTCGGACCTCCATCTGGTCCCCGACGACCGGCGGATGGCGCGGTTCGTCCGCGGCAGCCTCGCGCACGGGCCCGATCTGGCGGTGGTGACCGGTGACATCCTCGGCCATCACGACGCGATCGACGATGCCGTGGACCTGCTCGCGACGATCAGCGCTGACCGTCCAGCTATCGCCGTCCTCGGCTCCAACGATCGCCATGAGCCGGTCGTCCGCAATCCGCTGCGCTACTTCGCGGGACCCACGCGCCGACACCCGGGAACGCCGCTCGACACCGAGCGGCTGGTCGTGGGGCTCAAAGAGGCCGGGTGGCACGTGCTCCGCAACGAGCGGATCACCGTGCCGACGTCCGCGGGCGAGATAGACGTCGTCGGCCTGGACGATCCGCACATCGGCGCCGACAGCCCGGAGCAGATCGACTGGGCGCCGCCGCCCGATCCCCTGCCGCTGCGGTTGGGCGTCGTGCACTCGCCGTACACGGACGTCGTCGATCGCTTCGCCGACGAGGGGTTCGGCCTCACGTTGGCGGGTCACACCCACGGCGGTCAGGTGCGGGTGCCCTTCGTCGGCGCACTCGTCGACAACTGCGACCTGCCGCTGCACATGGCGCGCGGCGCGACGCGTTACGCGGACCACATGTGGCTTCACGTCTCCGCTGGTCTGGGCACGTCGCGCTTCGCACCCGTGCGGTTCGCCTGCCGACCGGAGGCCAGCATCCTGGACCTGGTTCCCGTGCGAGCCGAGGAGCCCTTCGCGCTTTGAGCCTGCCGGGTGAGCGGGCTACCCTGTACGCGCACACGGGATGTAGCGCAGCTTGGTTAGCGCGCCACGTTCGGGACGTGGAGGCCCCGGGTTCAAATCCCGGCATCCCGACCACATCAGAGAGTCGAACCGGTGGTCGAGGGCGACACGCCGACGGCCACCCTCGACGCAATGCGACGCAAGCAGGCCTTTTCAGATTCGTTCGAACGGGTTAGAACTACACCGGTCGAACGAACGGGGCTGTCGATGAGACGTGTCGGAAACCTGTGTCTGCTGACGATCGGCTGGCTGCTGCTGCTGGCGCCCGCTGCGCATGCGGGCCAGGAGCAGAGTGGCGTCGACAAGGCGGTCAACGACACGCTCGGGCCCGTCGCCGAGTTCGCGGCGGGGGTCGTGTTCTATGCGGTCCCGATCGGTGAGACGTCGCTCCCGCTGATCGTCGTCTGGCTGTTCGGCGGCGCCATCTTCTTCACGGTCTACAACAAGTTCATCAACCTGCGCGGATTCCGGCACTCGATCGAGGTCACGCGCGGCGCGTACGACGACCCTGACGATCCCGGAGAGACGACGCACTTCCAGGCCCTGATGACCGCACTGTCGGCGACGGTCGGCCTCGGCAACATCGCCGGCGTCGCAGTCGCGGTCTCGATCGGTGGTCCGGGCGCGACGTTCTGGATGGTCGTCGCCGCCTTCTTCGGCATGTCGACCAAGTTCGTCGAGTGCTCGCTGGGGGTGAAGTACCGCAACGAGTTCGAGGACGGGCACGTATCCGGCGGGCCCATGTACTACATCGACCGTCTGAGCGACAAGTACCCTTCGATCCCGAGCTGGGCGGCCAAGGCCGTCGCCGCCTTCTTCGCCGTGGCGACCATCGGCGGCGGACTCGGCGCCGCCAACATGTTCCAGACCAACCAGGCCTACGTGCAGTTCCTGGAGATCGCCGGCGAGGACAGCTTCTTCGGCAACAACGCCTGGGCCTTCGGGTTGATCTTCGCCACCATCGTCGGGATCGTGATCATCGGTGGCATCAAGAGCATCGCCCGCGTCACCGAGAAGCTGGTGCCGTTCATGGCGGGCATCTACCTGCTGGCCGCGGCCGTGATCATCGTGCTCAACATCACCGAGTTGCCGACCGCGCTCTGGCGCATCTTCTCCGGAGCGATGACCGGCGCCAGCGTCGCCGGCGGCTTCATCGGTGCGCTCGTCGTCGGCATCCAGCGCTCGGCCTTCTCCAACGAGGCCGGTCTGGGGTCGGCGGCCATCGCCCACTCGTCCGCCAGGACCGACCTGCACATCCGCGAGGGCTTCGTCGCCCAACTGGGGCCGTTCATCGACACCGTCATCATCTGCAGCGCCACTGCGCTGATCATCGTCATCACCGGCGTGTACGAGGGCGCCGGCGACGAGGTGGAGGGCGTCAGCCTGACATCGGAGGCGTTCGCGCAACGGATCCCGTGGTTCCCGTCGGTGCTCGCGATCGCGGTCATCCTCTTCGCCTTCTCGACCATGATCTCGTGGTCGTACTACGGCGTGAAGGCGGCCAACTACCTGTTCGGTGAGAGCACGCTGGTCGTGCGCGGGTTCCAGATCATCTTCCTGATCGCCGTCGTGGTCGGCGCCTCCCTGGCGCTCGAGAACGTCGTGCCGCTCATGGACGCGCTGATCTTCCTCATGCCACTGGCCAACGTGCTGGGGTTGTTCTTCTACGCGAAGGAGATCCGCGAAGATCTCCGCGAGTACTGGAACGCCTACCAGTCGGGTGAGATGAAGACCTACGCCGAGGAGCAGGCCGAAGCCAGCGCCTGATCCCGCGCTCCGGGGAGCCGGTCCACCGCCTCGGCCGTCCGGCTCCCGAGTCGCGTCGGCGCTAACCTCCCGCCACATGGACATCGCCGCATTCCAGGCACAGATGCGCACCATCTACGGCGAACGCGACCGCCAGCGCGGGGCGGCGCGGACGTTCGCGTGGTTCACCGAGGAGTGCGGTGAGCTGTCGCGCGCGGTGTTCCGTGGGGCACACGAGGACCGCACCGTGGAGTTCGCCGACGTGCTGGCCTGGTTGGCGTCGCTGGCCGACCTGACGGGCGTGGACCTGGCCGAGGCCGCGCAGCGATACGCCGACGGGTGCCCGCGGTGCCGGGTCATGCCGTGCCGCTGCGACCGCGACTGACGCGACAGGCGGCGCCATACGCGTCCCACCGTGAGGTGGTCGCGCTCGGACCGACGCCGCGGGGTCGGTCCGAGCCCGGTCAGCCGACCGTCACGGACGTCCGCATGCCCTCCTCATAGTGGCTCTCGAGCGTGCCATCGGACTCCTCCTCCACGATGTTGCAGAAGAAGACGTAGTCGCCCGGTGGTAGCTCGAAGGTGCCCGAGCAGGTATCACCTGCGGCGAAGCTCTCGATCTCACCGATGAACGCGCCCTCGGGCAGTTCGTCCTCCTGGACCTGTCCGTCAGCCACCGGCAGGCCGTCCAGGTCGTCGGCGCGGACGATCACGACCTCGTGGGGCTCGCCACCGATGTTGCCGGCAGTGACGGTCACGGTGCCTGACGGCACCTGCGTCGGCACGCCGATCTCCCACTCGGTCAGCGTGACCGCGATCGCCTGGTCCGACGGCTCGCTGGGCGGCGCGCACGCGACCTCGGCGTCGTCGTCGACGGCGGACGACGCCCCGCTCGCCGACGACGACCCGCTCGCCGACGACGACGCGCCGTCGCTCTCGACACCCGAAGCGGATGCGGCGCCCTCGGACTCCACTCCCGACGCCGAGCTCGACCCGGACGCCGAGCCACTGCCCGATCCGGACTCGCTACCGATCGTGCGGACGCCCTCGTCGGCGCCACTGCACGCTCCGAGCAACAGCAGGGCAACCGCCAGAATCCGCAACCTCATGAACCGTCTCCACATCGACCCCTTGCGACCCGGTCCCACCGATCCGTCACAACTAAGGGTAGGTTAACCTTCTCTGTGGAGGAAGGTTACACCGCCCCGCGCTCGATGAGCAACTCGGCGATCTGGACGGTGTTGAGCGCGGCGCCCTTGAGCAGGTTGTCTCCGACCACGAAGAAGTTGAGCGCGCGAGGGTCGGTCAGGTCCGGCCTGATGCGTCCCACGGCGACCTCGTCGCGACCCGCCCACTCGAGGGGGGTCGGCAGGTCGGCGATCTCGAGGCCGGGGAACGCGGCCATCACCGACGTCGCGCGATCCACGTCGACGGGCGAGGAGAACGTCGCGCGAACCTGGATCGCATGCCCGGCCATCACCGGAACCCGCACACAGGTGGGTGACACCGCCAGGTCGGGCAGCCCGAGGATCTTGCGCGACTCGTTGCGCAGCTTCATCTCCTCGTCGGAGTAACCCGAATCGACGTGCGAGCCGAGCCATGGGACGACGTTGAACGCCAGCGCCGCGGCGTGGACGCGATGTTCGACGAGCTTGGCCGCTGCAGCGCCGTCCCGGCGCAACAGCTCCGGCTCAGCGAGCAGCGTGGGAACCTGGGCGAGCAACTCGTCCATCCCCTGCTGTCCCGCCCCGCCCGCCGCCTGGAAGCTGGTGGCGACCATCGCTGTCAGGCCGAACTCGTCGTGCAGCGCCTTGAGCGGCAGCATCGCCGCCATGGTCGTGCAGTTCGGGTTCGCCACGATGCCCTTGCGCATGCCATCCAGGGCGTCCGGGTTGACCTCGGTCACGACGAGCGGCACGTCGGGGTCCATGCGCCAGGCGGACGAGTTGTCGACCACGAGCGCCCCCGCGGCGACAGCCTGCGGCGCGTACTCGCGGGAGCGACCTCCGCCGGCCGAGAACAACGCAATGTCGACCCCGTCGAACACGCCAGGCTCGCTCAGCGCCCGCACCGCGACCTCACGGTCGCCGAACGCCAGGCGACGCCCCGCGGACCGCTCGGATGCGATGAGCACGACATCGTCATGGTCCACGTGGCGGCGCAGCAGCAACCGCCGCAGATCCTGCCCGACAGCGCCGGTGGCTCCGACCACCGCGATCGTGCGTCCCATGTGCCGTTCCTCGTGTCGCCTGGCTGGTGGTCCTAGTGCACCGAGGTCTCGCCGGCCGCGCCGACCTCGCGTGCGAGGCCGAAGTGCTCGTGGATCGCGTTGACGGCCGTCTCGGCGTCGTCGCGGCGCACGACGACCGAGATCCGGATCGTCGACGTCGAGATCATCTCGATGTTCACGCCGGCCTCGCTCAGTGCGCGGAACATCGCGGCCGCCACACCGGGATGGGTCTTCATGCCGGCGCCGACCAACGAGACCTTCGCGACCTGCTCGTCGAAGGCGACCTCCTGCGCGCCGATCTCCGACGAGATCTGCTCGAGGAGATGGAGCGCGCGCGGCCCCTCGTCCCTGGGCAGCGTGCACGAGATGTCGGTCGTTCCGTCGTCGCCGACGTTCTGGACGATCATGTCGACGTTGATGTTCACGTCTGCGAACGCGGTGAAGATCTGTGCGGCGACGCCGGGCTTGTCCGGGACGCCACGGATGACGAGCTTGCCCTCGCTCGTGTCGTGGGCGACGCCCGAGATGATCGGTTGCTCCATGGTTGCGGCCCTCCGGACCCAGGTGCCGTCCTGCCAGCTGAACGAGCTGCGGACGTGAATGTCGACGCCGTGATTGCGTGCGTACTCCACACTGCGCACCTGCAACACGTTCGCGCCACAGGCCGCGAGCTCGAGCATCTCCTCGTGCGACGTCTCGCGGAGCCGGCGCGCGTCGGGCACGATCCTCGGGTCGGCGGTGTACACGCCGTCGACGTCCGTGTAGATCTCGCATATCGGCGCATCGAGCGCGGCGGCGAGCGCCACCGCGGTCGTGTCGCTTCCCCCACGCCCGAGCGTCGTCACGTCCTTGGACTCGCGCGACACGCCCTGGAAGCCGGCGACGATGACGATGTGACCGCCGTCGAGCGCATCGGTGATCCGCCCGGGTGTGATGTCCAGGATGCGCGCCTTGCCGTGCACGGCGTCGGTGATGATGCCGGCCTGGCTGCCGGTGAAGCTGCGTGCGGTGAACCCACGCTCGTGGATCGCCATGGCCAGCAGCGACATCGAGATGCGCTCGCCGGCCGTCAGCAGCATGTCGAGCTCACGGCCGGGGGGTCGAGGGCTGAGCTCGTGGGCCTGACGCACCAGCTCGTCGGTGGTCTGTCCCATGGCCGAGACGACCACCACGACGCCGTTGCCGGCTCGCGCCACACGCTCGATGCGCTGGGCGACCCTGCGTATGCGGTCGGTGTCGGCCATCGACGTTCCGCCGTACTTCTGCACTACGATCACGGGACGATCCAGGTCTCCAGCGTTCCTTGAGCTGCCAGACATCCAGCGGCGCCGGCACGTGACGGCGCGGCGCGGCCCGCACAATGCTAACGACCCCGCCAGGTCCCGTGCGCCTGGCGGCATGGCCGACCGTGAGACGACGCCGTCGCATCGGTGCCGTCATCGTGACCGCGCGCGGACGGGCGTGCGACCCGGACGTACCCTCGTGGCGTGGAGCAGGCGATCGGACAGCTGGCGAGGCTCGTCACGAACCGTGGGATCGTGGTGCTGAGCGGCGCCGGCATCTCCACCGACTCGGGCATTCCCGACTACCGCGGTCCCGACGGCGCCCGGCGGCGGACCGCGCCCATCACGTACCGCGAGTTCGTCGCCGACAGCAGCGCGCGACGCCGCTACTGGGCGCGCAGCCAGGTCGGTTGGCGTCACGTGCGCCGTGCGCGCCCGAACGCCGGGCACACCGCGGTGGCGGCGCTGGAGCGTGACGGCTGGGCGTCGGGACTGATCACCCAGAACGTCGACGGGCTGCACGGTGCGGCCGGCAGCAGCAACGTCGTCGAGTTGCACGGCAACCTGGCGCGCACCGTCTGCCTCGGTTGCGGGCGCCGCCGGTCACGACGCGAGATGGGCGAGCGCCTCGACGACGCGAACCCCGATTTCGCCGCGCGTGCGACGCAGGTCGCCCCGGACGGCGACGCCGACCTGGCGACCGACGCCGAGCGCGACTTCCGCGTGGTGGGCTGCACCACGTGCGGCGGCGTGCTGAAGCCCGACGTCGTGTTCTTCGGTGAGTCCGTGCCGCGCGCCCGCGTCGACCGCTGCTTCGGCATGGCCGACACCGCGCGGGCGCTGCTGGTCGTCGGATCGTCGTTGACGGTGATGTCGGGGTACCGCTTCATCATCCGCGCCCGCACGCTGGGCACGCCGGTCGCGATCGTCAACCGCGGGCCGACGCGTGGCGACGACGACGCGCGGGTCCGCATCGACGCCGGCCTCGGCGACGTGCTGCCCCGCCTGGTCGACCTTCTCCGCGCCCATCCCGCCGCCGGGACGCGCCCGACGAGCGTCGCAGGCTGACACCACCCCGACACATTCGCCGCGCCCGGCGGCGTCACGTCCGGGTGGCCTCGCACTTGGCGACGTTCTGGCGGGTCGACAGCAGGGCGTCCGGATTGACCGAGATCGAGTCGATGCCCGACTCGACCAGGAACGCCGCCAGATCCGGATGATCACTGGGACCCTGCCCGCAGATCCCGACCACACGACCCTTGGCGTGCGCGGCCTCGATGACCGTGCTGATCGCCTTGCGCACCGCGGGGTTGCGCTCGTCGAACAGGTGTGCCAGATGCCCCGAATCACGATCCACACCCAGCACGAGCTGGGTCAGGTCGTTCGACCCGATCGAGAACCCGTCAAACCGGTCAGCGAACTCGTCGGCCAGCAACACGTTGGACGGGATCTCACACATCACGTACACCTTCAAGCCGTGTTCACCGCGGCGCAGCCCTTCGGCGGCCATCACCTCCAGGACACGGTCAGCCTCCTCCAGGGTGCGCACGAACGGCAGCATGACGATGACGTTGTCCAACCCCATCTCCTCGCGCACCCGCTTGAGCGCCCGACACTCCAACGCGAACGCCTCCCGGTAGCCCTCCATGTAGTACCGGCTGGCGCCCCGCCAGCCCAGCATCGGGTTCGACTCCTCCGGCTCGAACTGACGTCCACCGATCAGATCGGCGTACTCGTTGCTCTTGAAGTCACTCGTGCGCACCACCACCGGGTCGGGGTGACGCGACGCCGCGATCCGCCCGATGCCCATCGCGAGCCGGTCCACGAAGTACGCGCGCAGGTCGTCGTAGCCGACGGCCAGCTTCTCGATGTGCTTGCGGACCTTGCGGTCCTCGACGTCGTCGAAGCGCACCAGCGCCATCGGGTGGACCTGGATGTGGTCGTTGACGATGAACTCCATGCGCGCCAGGCCGACACCGTCAGCCGGCAGCTGCCACCACCGCATCGCCGCACCCGGCGACGCCAGGATCAACATCACCTTGGTGTCGGTCTCGGGGATGTCAGACACGTCGATTGCGTCCTCGACCCACTGCACCTCACCCCTGTACACCAGACCAGCGTCGCCCTCGGCGCACGAGACCGTGACGACCTCGCCGTCCTCCAGCACACGTGTCGCGTCATCGCTGCCCACCACCGCCGGCAGGCCCAGCTCGCGGCTGATGATCGCCGCGTGGGCGGTCCGCCCGCCCCGGTCCGTCACGATCGCGCTCGCCCGCGCCATGATCGGCCCCCAGTCGGGGTCGGTCATCTCGGTGACCAGCACGTCGCCGTCCTCGAACTCATCGGCATCCTCGGCGCTGGTCAGCACGCGCACCCTGCCGGTCGCGACGGCACTGCCGACCGCGATCCCGCGCACCACCGGAGTCTCGTCGGTCTCGACGCGGTAGCTGGTCAGTGCACCCGCGCCGACACGTGACTGCACCGTCTCGGGCCTGGCCTGCACGACGAACAGCTCACCGGACTCGCCGTCCTTGGCCCACTCGACGTCCATCGGCCGGCTGTAGTGCCGTTCGATCGCGGTCGCCCACCGCGCGAGCTGCAGCACCTCGTCGTCGGACAGCACGTACGTCTCGCGCTCGCGCCGGCGGGTGTCGACGACCTTGGTCGCCGCGGCCTCGCCGGTGGCGTAGACCATCTTGGTCAGCTTCGACCCGCGCACCCGGTCGATGATCGGACGACGCGCAAGTCCGTCGGGCGTCGTGCCGTCCAGCCCGGGCTTGAAGACCACCCACTCGTCGGGTTCGACGTGACCGGCGACGATCTGCTCGCCCAGACCCCACGAGCCGTTGATGACCACGACGTCGGGGAACCCCGTATCGGGTTCCAGCGTGAACATCACCCCCGAGCAGGCGCGGCCGGACCGCACCATCTTCTGAATGGTGACCGACAGCGACACGTCCGACTCGTCGAACCCGTGCCTGGCGCGGTAGACGATGGCACGGTCGGTGAACAGCGACGTGTAGCAGAAGCGCACCGAGTCGAGCAGGTCCTCCTGGCCCGTGACGTTCAGCACGGTCTCCTGCTGCCCGGCGAAGCTGGCATCCGGCAGGTCCTCCGCCGTCGCCGAGCTGCGCACCGCCACGTCGACCTCGGCCATGCCGTAGCGCTCGCACAGGTCGTCGTAGGCCTTCGCGATCTCGGCGGCCAACTCGTCGGGGAAGTGCCCCCGCCCGACGGCCCGGCGCAGTCGCTGACCGACGTCGCGGACGCGGTCCTCGTCCTCGCGCAGGATCGCCGTCGCTTCGGCGATGAGGTCACCGATGCCGTTCTCCTCGACGTAGCGACGGTAGCCCTCGACCGTGATCGCCACGCCCTCAGGAACCCGCACACCCTGCTCTTTCAGGCCCGAGAGCATCTCGCCCAACGAGGCGTTCTTGCCGCCGACGACGTCGACGTCGTCCCATCCGAACTCGTCCAACGGCCGCACCAGCTGACCCATCGCAGGCTCCTCTCACCGCGTCCCTCGCGTCGCGCCGATCGAGTGTCTGCGACGCCGGTCACCCTGGCTGCACCGTAACGCCGATCCGCCTGTACCAACAGGGGCAGATCCACAGATCCGGGCACAGTCGGGCACACTCGGGCAGGCGCCTGTGGGATGTCATTCGTCACCACACCATCTGATCGGCGGTGGAAGCAACGTTCCACACGCTCCGCGGTCGCGATCGCGGCCGCGGGACGTCAGAGTGATCGGCGGCCGGCGAACGCGCGACCGAGGGTGATCTCGTCCGCGTACTCGAGATCGCCGCCGACCGGCAGACCCGACGCGATCCGGCTGACCTGCAGATCCATGCTCTTCAGCAGCTTGGACAGGTAGCTGGCGGTCGCCTCGCCCTCGATGTTCGGGTTGGTGGCCAGGACAACCTCGCCGACGTCCTCGGTGCCGATGCGTGCCACGAGCTCACGGACCCGCAACTGCTCCGGGCCGATCCCGTCGATCGGCGAGATGGCCCCGCCGAGGACGTGGTAGCGGCCTCGGAACTCTCCGGTCTTCTCGATCGCGAGGACGTCCCGGGGTTCCTCGACGACGCACAGGACGGTGGGGTCACGTCGTGCGTCACGGCAGATGCGACACTCGGCGAGCTCGCTGACGTTGTAGCAACGGTCGCAGAACTTCACCTTCTGCTTGACGTTCCGGATGGCGTCGGCGAGACGTTCGGCGTCTTCGATGTCGACCTGCAGCAGATGGAACGCCAGGCGCTGGGCGCTCTTCGGACCGACGCCGGGCAGTCGGCCCAGCTCCTCGATCAGGTCCTGGATCGGACCCTCATAGATGCTCACGATGCCCTACGCCTACGGGCGCCGTGTGCGCCCGCCCACCGGCCGGACCGCCCGCTCAGATCAGCCCCGGCGGCAGACCGAGACCACCAGCGAGGCTGCCCAACTTCTCCTGCTCGAGCTCCCGGGCGCGGCGCAACCCATCGTTGACCGCCGCGACCACCAGGTCCTGGAGCATCTCGACGTCGTCGGGATCGACGGCATCGGGCGCGATCTCGATGCTGGTCAGGTCGCCCGCGCCGGTGACGACGGCGTTGACGGTGCCGCCGCCGGCGCTGCCGGTGACCTCGACCTGCGCGATCTCCTCCTGCGCCTTGGCGAGCTTGCGCTGCAGTGCCTGGGCCTGTTGCAGCATCTGGTTCATGAGGTGTGCCTACCGCTCGTCGAATCGCCGGCGACCGCCGGGCGGCCGATGGCCAACAGCCTACCCCGCGCCCGCTCCGCCGAGGTCGACGACGGTGGCGCCGAGGTTGCGCCGCAACGTCTCGATCGCCTGCTGACGCAGTTCCTCCTCGTCGGGCAGCTCCCCCGACGCCTCCATGGCCTCACGTTCAGCGACCTCGGCCGCCTCGGCGTCCTCGGTGGAGGGACCCGTGTCGCCATTGTCGGAGGCGACCACGCACCGCAGACGGGCCCGCACTCCGATCACGTCGTGGATCGCGCCGCCGATGACGCGTTGACCGTCGGCGCCCCCGCACTCTCCGGCATGGAACTGGTGACCGGGCCGGAACTCCAGCGTCACGGTCTGACCGTCGAGCGCGACGGGTCTGCTCATCGACACCAGAGCGTGCCAGCGGACCTTCTGGCGCTTGACGCGGTCGAGCACGGCGGGCCACGACCGCTTGAGCAGATCGAGGTCGACGCCGTCACCATCACCCGACGTCGCAGCGGCAGACGACGGGGGCGCCGCGGTGGCCGGCGTCGACGGTTCCTCGTCCGCCACCGCGGCCGGAGCCGGTCCCGCGGACGCGGGATTCGCCGCGCCGGCGGCGTCGTCCGCGTTCCGACGCCCGGGGTCGGACGTCAGCTCCGCGGTGGCGCCGACGGTGGATTCCGGCGCCGCGGGTGTGGAGGGCGCCGTTGCCGTCCGCGCCTCGTCCACCCGCTCGCCGTCGCCACCCGCCGGAGCGTCGGACAGTGACGGTGCGCCGACAGCCCGGGGTGCGTCATCGACGCCGCTGCGTCGCTCCAGGCGGTCGAGCCGCGCAGCGAGTGCAGCGGCGTCACCCGACGCCTCGGGGAGCGCGGACTTCGCGAGCGCGAGCTCCAACGGCAGCCGGGTGTTGCCACGGCGCATCTGCGCCTGGCACTCAGCCAGCAGGTCGACGGCGCGCAGCAGTTCGATCCGGCCGAGCCGCTGGGCCTGCGTGCGCAGACGCGTGAGCCGCTCGGGTGTGCCAGGGACCAGGTCCGCGTCGGGCGCGACCTGGATGAGGAACAGCGACCGCAGGTGCTCCGTCGCGTCGCGCGCGAACTGCCGCAGGTCGTGGCCACTGTCGGCCAACCGCTGCACCAGCCTGCACAGCGCCGCGACGTCGCCCGCCGCGATGCCGGTGGCCATGTCGGCCAACAGGTCCTCGTCGGTGGTCCCGAGGACCTCGGCGACTCCCTCGACCGTGACCTTGGGGCCGGTGAACGCCAGGACCTGTTCGAGCACCGACTCGGTGTCGCGCGCGCTGCCGTCGCCGGCGCGCACGATCAGGGCCACGGCGCCCGTGTCGAACGAGACCTGTTCGCGCTCCCCGATGTGCTCCACCCGTGCCGCCAACGTGCCGGCGTCGATGCGCCGGAAGTCGAAGCGCTGGGTGCGCGACAGGATGGTGGCCAGCACCTTGTGCGGCTCGGTGGTGGCGAACACGAACAGCACGTGGTCCGGCGGCTCCTCAACGGTCTTGAGGAACGCGTTCCATCCCGCCGTCGACAGCATGTGACACTCGTCGACGATGTAGACCTTCATGCGCGCCGACGCCGGCGCGAACGCCACCCGCTCCCGGAGCTCGCGCACGTCGTCGACGCCGCCGTGGCTGGCCGCGTCGATCTCGATGACGTCCACGCTGGAGCCGTTGGTGATCGCCGTGCACTGCCCACAGACGTTGCACGGCGACGGCGTCGGACCCTGCACGCAGTTCACGGCCTTGGCCAGGATGCGCGCGGTCGACGTCTTGCCGGTGCCACGCGGCCCGGTGAACAGGTACGCGTGGTGCAGCCGGTCCTCGGTGATCGCCTGCGACAGCGTCTCGGTGACGTGGGACTGGCCGACGATCTCGGCGAAGGTCTGTGGCCGGTACTTGCGGTAGAGCGAGACGTGGGCCATGGCACCTCGGAGCATCCGCCGATGTCCACGCCATGATCGCTACCGGACGGACGAATAGGTACGGGGAA